>JBBSMO010000583.1:0-2273 GCA_038233155.1 Longimicrobiales bacterium | reverse complement strand
GTGAGAGCGCTCATCCGCTCCCAGATTCCAGAGGGCGAAGCGGCGGTAACGATTCCGCCGACGACGAGAAGCAGCATGAGCCCTTTCAGTTTTCGCCGTTGTCCGGACCAGACCAGTGGGACGAATACCGCAAGAGCGAGGAACGCCCCCCGCGACTGCGTCATCAGGATCAGCAACGGCAACACCACCACGGAGGCAAGCGCACCCCGGTGAATCCACTTGTTGCGGTCGTTGAGCAGGCCAGCCGCGATCCCGAGCGGCAGAAAGGTGAGAGCGGCGAGGTCGTTTGGATTGCCGAAACTGCCGTTCCAGACTACGCGGCCGAAGGTGGAGTAACCGTGCAGAAAGGTGTTGAACAGGGCGCCGCGAACAGGGTGCGTTGCGAAGCAAAAGAGAAAGAAGATGGCAAAAAATCGGAGCTGTCCGGGAGTACGCAGCGCATTGACTGCCACCAGTGCGATCAACCACAGCTTGCCATAGTCCTGAATGCGCTGAGATACGATGTCGGGATACGGCGTCTGGGTTTGCCCGATCAAGCACCAGGCGAGATAGGCGGCAAACCACCAGAGCAGCGGCGGGATACGGACCGTGTACCGCTGGAAGAGCAGCCCCACGATCCCCAGGATCATCGCCGGGGTGGCGACCGGGAGACGATAGGTCACGATCGCGAAGATGTACGCCAGCAGCGCAACGTAGGGGAGCGTCCACTCGACCTTGCCGACGAGCGTTCGGGGCCCCCGCTCCACCAGCTCTCGAAGTCGCTGGCCAGCCATGCGGGGCGGCTCAATCCGCAACCGTTGGGGGCGCGCTCGTGGGCTGAAGGAGCCGTAGGTGGCCTGTCGGAGACTGTCGCTTTGCATCGGCTTTGGCCGGCCGTCAGCGGGCTCGGGCGGGAGTTTGCAAGTTCCGCGGCGCAGCCTCGCGGGCGGTGAGAGGGTCTCCCGCGACTGGTCCGATCAGACCATGATACAGCGACTGAAGAGCGTCGAGAGCAACCTCCGGCGAGTAGCGCTCGCGCGTTCGTTGCAAGCCAGCCGCGCCCATGGCCCGGGCGCGACTTGGATCGGCGAGCAGGCTTTCGATAGCACGGCTCAACCTCACGGGATCCCCGGGCGGAACGAGCAGTCCCGTCTTCCCGTTTACGACGGCGTCGGCTGTAGCACCCACTTCTGTGGCCACTACCGGATTTCCCGCCGCCATCGCTTCGAGGATCGAGTTGGAAAGCGCCTCACTGACGGAGCAGAGCACGGAAACGTCGAACAGATGGTGAAGGTTCGGATGGCTGGGGCGGCGCCCTGCGAAACAAACGACTTCCGTGAGATCGAGTTGCGCCGCGAGTTCTTCCAGTCCGCGGCGGCTCTGGCCTTCGCCGACGAACACCACCCGGAGGCTTGGCCATCGGGACCGCAGCAAGGCGGTGGCCTGCAGCAGCGTTTCGTGGTCCTTGACCGGACGGAGGTTCGCGACGATGCCGACGATCGGCGAGTCCACAGGAACCCCCAACTCCGTCAGAAGATCCAGCCGAGTCGTCCGATCAGGAGACTCGAACGCGCTCGCGTCCAGGAAGTTCGGAACTACCGTGACCCGCTGGGGTGACACGCGCTCCTTTTGCAGGAGCAGCTCTGCCACCGCCGGCGAATTCGCGAGCACGACGTGGGCGAACGCATATGCCACCCGGTTGGCCAGCCTGTGTCCAGCTCGCGGTTGCACCTGCCACCATCGACGACTCGCGATGACACCTGGAACGCCGGCGAGCCTCGCCCACGGGACGCCGAAGATGTTGCTGTACCGGTCGTGCGAATGGAAGAGGTGCACCCTGCGATTCCGCAGAAAGGCG
Source organism: Longimicrobiales bacterium (assembly GCA_038233155.1). GTDB lineage: Bacteria > Gemmatimonadota > Gemmatimonadetes > Longimicrobiales > Longimicrobiaceae > JBBSMO01. Next base: position 436 of record JBBSMO010000583.1, on the reverse strand, counting down.
GCCAACCTGACTCCCTGCCGAAACGTCGCCGGCCCGAACAATGAAGAGATGGGGAAGTGGTAGATCGGGATGCCCGCCGCTGCGTATCTTCTTGCCAGCGGTCCGTCTTTTCGAAGGCATACCACTCCTAATTCGAACCGCTCCGGGTCCAGCCGCTCGGCGGTTCGTACTGCGTTCAGCTCGGTCCCGCCGACATTCATGCTGTCCGTGCAGAACATCACGCGGATTCTGGGATCAGCCTTGCCGCCCGACCCGGTACGAGCCCGACTCCGGGTAGGGCCTGCACTCCAACTCATCTCTTTTTCACCTGCCGCGGACCGTCAGCGCCAAGCGCGCGGGGTGGCGCTGGTTCACCAGGCGCCCCTTTTGAATACCACCACCGGAACCGTCTTCGCCATGATCTTGAGATCTTCGACGGCGCAGCGGCGCTCCAGAT
>JBBSMO010000582.1:0-2282 GCA_038233155.1 Longimicrobiales bacterium | reverse complement strand
GACCGGCACCGATCTCTGGAGCATTCGCTTCTACGGCCATGAACTCGGACGAATGAATCCCCCGCAGGGGAAGATGTTTATAAAAGTGTCACCCATGTCGCCGGTCTGATCCGTTACCTATGTCTCCGGTTGCACGGGGTCTCCGGTCTCGGGTCGCACGGAGCCACGAGGGACCAGTGACCAGCGACCGGGGACCAGCCGAGTGTCATCCTGAAGAGCGGAGCGCCGAAGAGCCTGCCCTGAGCCTGCCGAAGGGATCTCACTCGGCAGCGGAGGTGTCTGCGGGCACGCAGCATCGCCCGCCTCTGCCGGGGGTATGAAACCCCCGGCAGGACACTGCACGTCCTCGCGGACGGAACTGCGACGCCGTGGTATGTTCCTGCCGTCATTCCGGCGCAGGCCGGAATCCAGAACTCGTGGCGAGGAGGCCGCGGCTTCCGGGTCGCCCGGAAGATGCGCTGTGGCAGCAGGCGCAGCCCGCGAAGGCGGACTTCGTGTAGTCCCAGCCGCGAATTTATTCGTTGGTCGGGGGGGCGGTGACCAATCGCCAGTGCCGTTTGCCCGCGACTCGCGACTCGTGACCCGCGACTATCAAATACATTGAACACAGACGTACATAACTTCGATCCACAGGCTGGTTCGGACGCGGTTGAGCCGGCGCCGCCCTTTATCTTGGGGATCGTAGGCGATTCCGGCAGCGGGAAGAGCACGTTGTGCGATGGGATTCGCACCTTGCTCGGCCCCGAAAAGGTGATGGAGCTGGAGCTGGACGATTACCACCGCTATACGAGGGCGGAGCGGGCGGAGCGCGGGCTGACGGCGCTGAACCCGCAGGTGCACAACGTGGGCCTTATGCAGGAGCACCTTAGCCTGCTGAGGCAGGGGCGTCCTATCCGCAATCGCAGCTATTCTCATGCGGACGGTACCTTTGGCGCGAGCCGCCTCATCCAGCCGCGCGAGGTGGTGCTGGCGCGGGGGCTGCTAGGGTTTCCCAACGACCAACTCGGGGCGGCCTTCGACTTGGCGGTTTTCCTCTACCCGGACCCCGACCTACTCTTCCGGTGGAAGCTGAGGCGGGACGTGCAGTCGCGCGGCTATACCGAGGCAGAGGTGCTGAGCCACATCGTCCGGCATCTTCTGGACTCGAAGCAGTTTGTCCTACCCCAGGCGGAACGCGCGGACCTGGTCGTCCGCTACCAGATTCCCGATCCCGATGCTTCTGATGCCGAGGTCACGACATCGCTGGTCCTGCGGAGGCGCGCGGCGCATGCGCTGGGCGAGGCGATCGCTCTGCTCGAAAGGTTCGGAGACGCGGTCCGGGTCGAGCGCACGGACGGCGAGGTGATCGTTCATCTCGCCCCAGAGCTGCCCCGGGATGAGGTGGATCGCTGGGCGCTCGAGCGGTTTCCCGAAACCTACGCTCCCGAAGAGGTAGGCGCATACCTGAACGAAGAAGGAAGCACGGCGTGCCGGGTCCATCTGGCATTTGTAGAAACACTCATCGCTGGGCTTACGCAGAAGTTGCGGCACGGTAGCGCGGGCGCAGACGTTGGCGGCTGACCGGCCGCTGCGGAGCTGACGGTGGCGTTTCCACCGGCTCACCTGCTGGTCGGGGTTGGAGCGGCGGAGCTGGCGCGGGCGGGGATGCGAGAACCGCTGCCGCGTTGGCGTGCCTACGCGATTTCCGCCACCTTGGCCATGGTTCCCGACTTCGACATCATCCCCGGCATTCTGGTGGGGCAGGGAGCCGCGTATCATGGCACGGCGACGCACAGCATAGCCGCGGTCCTAGCCGTGGCGTTGATCGCCCGGTGGATCGCAGGCTGGCGCTGGGCTGCCGTGGCAGCGCTGGGCTATGCTTCTCACCTGGTGGTAGATCTGCTGGACGACCGGGGGCGGACCAATGTCCTGCTGGGCTGGCCCTTCACTCTGGAACGCCCGCTCGCCATCGCACACCTCTTTCCGACGGTTCCCTTCGAGCATGGGGGCGGCCCCGCGGGCGCGGCGCTCAGCCTGCTGCGGCCCGATGTGCTGCAGGCCCTGGCGGTACAGACGCTGATTGGCCTCGCCGGGTGCCTAGTTCTGCTCGGCGCCGCTTTCGGAGTGCGCCGCTTACGCTCCGCCCGCGCCTGAGGCGGCATCCCGGCGCCTGGTGATGCTCAGCAGTTCATCCATGGCGATCGAGCAGCCCCTGGCCTCCGCGCCCGCGGCGCGCCCGTTCAATTGGAAGGTCCCATCGGGATTGCAGGTGCCGAGGTCGTGCGTCTGGAGCGCCGCGACGG
>JBBSMO010000581.1:0-2288 GCA_038233155.1 Longimicrobiales bacterium | reverse complement strand
GGAGATGCGGCGCGCAACAATCGGGTATCGCTGACTCCCACACCGGACGAGGACCTGCTCCTCTTCTTCAGCCGCAGAATCGGGCTGACCGCCGCCGGCGTTCCCGTGCCCATCATCGGCGGCGGGCGGCTGACGGGGCAGGCGGCCGGCCTCAGCATAGGAGCGATCGCCATTCAGACCGATGATGTCCCCGATCGCCCGGGGGATAGCTACGGAGTGCTGAGGCTGCGTCGCAACTTGTTCAGCGGGTCGGACATTGGCGCGGTTTTCCAGACGCGGCAGGCATCTTCCGATGACTACCACCGGGTATACGGAGTAGATGGCAACTTCCGCTTTTTCGGCCAGGTAGATTGGAACTCGTACATCATCCGTACCCAAACTCCGGGCATCGAGAGCGGGCAGTACGCCTACCGTACGTCGCTGAACCGCGAGGGCAATTACCTGCATGCGAAGGCGGGGCTGCTCGAAATCGGCGACGGCTTCCGCGACGACATCGGGTACTATCGCCGCACGGGCGTGCGCAAATGGTTCACCGATATCGGCATTCGCCCGCGGCCCGAATGGCTGCGCGAGCGCGGGGTGCGCGAGATGCACCCGCACATCGTCTGGAACTACTATGAGGACCTCGCCGGGAACATGGTCGCGAAGCGCCTCCACAGCGGCTACACCTTTTTCTTCAACAGCGGGGCATACTCGGAGCTCTCCGTCAACCCGGAGTTCCAGCGCCTTGAGCGGCCGTTCCGTATTCACCCCTCGGTAGAGCCGATACCCGTCGGCGGTTACAGCTGGACGGAGTGGCAGCTCCGCGGCAGTACTGACCCCAGCCGTGCGGTTTCCGCGGGGTTCACCCTGATAGGCGGCGGGCTGTGGAGCGGTTCGCAGCGCACCGTGAACACCAGCCTCACGATAAGGCCGAACTATCGATTCCGGGCGAGTGCCGGGGTGCAACGTACCGCCGCCGATCTCGATGCGCCGGACGATTCGTTCACGCGGTCGCTGTTGACCATGCGCGGCAACTACTCGTTCAACACCAAGATGTTCATAGATGCTCTCGCGCAGTATGACCCCGCAACGCGTCTCGTCAACACCAACGTGCGCTTCAATCTGATCCACCGCCCGCTCAGCGACCTCTTCATCGTCTACAATGAGCAGCGCTATGCGACCGATGCGAACACCCCGCCCGGCCGCAGCCTGATCATCAAGGTCACCCAGATGCTCACCTTCTAATACCGGTGCCGATGCAAACCCAATCCGCTGCTCTCGCCACGCTGTACGCCGCAGTTCTGGCGGCGGCCGCCTGTGCGCCACCCGCCGGGCCCGCGCCTGCCGCCCCCGCCGCCATAGTGCCCCTCGCCGCCGCCGATGCATCGCGCGTCGGCGCCGTCGCCCCCGTCGTCAGCGTCACCTTTCCCGCCGCCCGGAGCGCACAGCCGCTGGATGGCCGCCTGCTCCTCATGATGTCTACGGATTCCGCGGCGGAGCCACGCTTCCAGATTTCTGACGGGCCTGGTACGCAGCTGATTTTCGGCGTGGATGTAGAGGGCTGGCGCGCGGGAGACCGATCGCTGTTGGCCGACACGACCAGCGGGTTCCCCGTGCGCAGCCTCGCTGCCGTTCCAGCGGGCCGCTACAGAGTGCAGGCGCTACTGAATCGCTACGAAACCTTCCCGCTCGCGACCGGGCACACCGTGAAGCTGCCGCCAGACATGGGCGAGGGGCAGCAGTGGAACCGCAAACCCGGCAACCTCTACAGCCAGCCCGAGTGGGTGACGTGGGACCCCGCCGCGGCGGAGCCGCTGCGCCTCGAGCTGACGGAAGAAATTTCCGCCATCGAGCCGCCGACGGACACCAAGTACATCAAGCACATTCGCATTCAAAGCGAGCGGTTGACCGAGTTCTACGGGGAGCCCATGTATCTTGGCGCGCACGTGCTGCTGCCGGAGGGTTTCGACGAGCACCCGAACGCGCGGTACCCGCTGGTCATCAACCACGGGCACTTTCCCGCCGACCTCGGCGGGTGGCGCACCGAGCCGCCGGACACCACCATCCCCTGCGAATTCAGCGCGCGCTTCCAGTTGGACTGCTACAACCGCATCCAGCAGCAGGCGGCCTATGACTTCCATCGCGCATGGACGGGGCCGGACTTCCCGCGCGTGCTGCTCGTTGAGATCCAGCATCCTACCCCCTACTACGATGATTCGTACGCGGTGAACTCCGCCAGCCAAGGCCCCTGGGGAGATGCGATCATGTACGAGCTAATCCCCGAGATCGAACAGCGCTTCCGCGGC
>JBBSMO010000580.1:0-2295 GCA_038233155.1 Longimicrobiales bacterium | reverse complement strand
GTCGGGCTCGATGACCTCGAGACCATGCGCGAGCGTGTGCGGGACGCAGCGAGCTACCCCATCCTCAAGATCAAAGTGGGCACCGGCCGCGACGAGCAGATTCTGCGCATGATCCGCGACGAGGCGCCCGGGAAAACGATTCGAGTGGACGCGAACACCGGCTGGACGGCGAAGCAGGCGATCCGCGCGATCCCGATGCTGGCGGAGTTCGGCGTCGAGTTTGTCGAGCAGCCGCTGCCGATGGAGGATATCGAAGGACTGCGGCTGCTGCGCCACCACTCGACGCTGCCCATCGTGGCGGACGAATCCTGCGAAACCTCCGCGGACGTGCCGCGGCTGGCAGGCGCAGTGGATGGCGTCAACATCAAGCTCGAAAAGTGCGGCGGGCTACGGGAGGCAATGCGGATCGTCCACTGCGCCCGCGCCCACGAGATGAGCGTGATGGTCGGCTGCATGATCTCGTCGACACTCGCCATGGCGGCGGCCGCGCAGCTCGCCCCCCTCGTCGACTACCTGGATCTGGATGGCGCCGCCTTGCTGGCAGAGGATCCGTTCGCCGGGCCGGCGCTGCAGCCGGATGGCACGCTGCCGCTGAACCAGGAGCCGGGCTTGGGAGTGAGAAGAAGAGAAGGATAGCGCCCGGCGTGAACTGCTGTCGCCCAAGTCCGCAGAAACGACGCTCGGTGTTCCGGCGCGGGTGCGAACTGGAGTGGCAAGTGTTGTATTGGACCGACGCCTGCGCCGTCTCCTGCTGCCAAAGGATCTGCAGCACCCACCAGTGTTCACTGCTGGCACGGCGCGCCAGGCGTCGGCACCGGTTTATCCACGCGGGGGTGATCATCCCGGCTGGCCAGTTCGCGGGCCACATCTGCCAAGAGCTCTGTCACAGCGGCCAGCTTGGTGAAGTCGATGTTCTCGACCTCGTCCGTCGCCTGGTGGTAATCGGGGTGCCCGCCGGTGGTGAAGAAGGTGACGGGGATGCCGAAGCGGGCATAGTTGGCATGGTCGCTCCGGCAGTAGATGTTCGCCGGGTGCCCGTCCGCGTCGAACTGATAATCGAAGCGGAAGCCGTGGCCGCCGCGGGTGTTCACGGCTTCGACCAGGTCGCCCAGCTCGGCGGATAGGCGCCGCGAACCGACCAACTGCAGATAGCCCGGGCCGCCGTTCGCGATGTCGCCTATGTCGCCGCGCCCGATCATGTCTACGTTGAGCTGGGCGATGATTGAATCACGCGGGACCGTGGGGTGATCGGTGAAGTGCTCGGAGCCGAAGAGCCCAAGCTCCTCCGCGGTATGCCACACGAAGAGCACGGAGCGGCGCGGCGGATTAGCGGCGAGCGCCTCAGCCGCTTCGAGCAGGGCAACGGAGCCCGACCCGTCGTCATCCGCACCGTTGAAGACGCTGTCCGCGCGCACCCGGCCGCCGGCGCGCGAGCGGCGTGCGGAGAGCGAATCCCGAAAGGCGGCGAGCTCGGCCGGCGTGGCGTCGCGCGCCTCGGCTTCGGCGCCCTCGCGGCGAAACATGCGATTGAAGACGTAGATGGAATCGTAGTCCAGACCCTCGGCAGTGCCGACATGATCGTTGTGCGCGCCGAGCGCTACATATTCGCTGCGCAGAGCCGGATCGCTGCCGCGCAGCAGCGCAATGACGTTGCGGGCCGGGCTCGGCACCGGCGCCACATGGAAGCCGGCGCTTCCGCTGACCGGCGTGCCCGCGGCACCCGGCGCGAGCGTCGCGGGGTCCGCACCGAGGATTTTCACTGCCGCGCCGGGCGAGATGAACATCCCCGCGGGGCCGCCGTTCTCCCCGAGCGCCACCTGCGGCTGCTGGAAGAAGCCTAGCGCTTGCGGCGGAACCGAACCGAGCGCCACCACGGCCAATGCCGCTGCGTCCGGAAAGCGCGAGATGCCCGCCATCTGCCAGATGCGGAAGTCCGGCTGGCCATTGGGCAGCGCCGGCACCGTCACGACGACGACCTTGCCGCGCGCGGCAGCGGGGTCGATCAGCCCTGCCGCGTCATCCAGCCTGCCGCCGTAGACGCTAGGCACGCTTTGCCCCTCGAAACGGCTTCCGAAGGGCAGAAACCCGCCCGAAGAAGACACCGGCGCAAAATCGGTGTTCAGGGTCAGCGCCTCGCCACCCGCGGTCAGCACGGCAGCCGAGTCCAACCGCGTGCGGAAGAGCGGCACCGTCTGGAAAAAGGTGCCGTTTTCGCCCGCGGGGCGGAGGCCGATCCGTTCGGCTTCGCGGGCCAGATAGTTTGTCCCGCGAACGTTCCCGATCGTACCCGCCTGG
>JBBSMO010000579.1:0-2295 GCA_038233155.1 Longimicrobiales bacterium | reverse complement strand
GCGCGCCGCAGCTCGGCGTCCAAATCCATCAGCTCGCCGCGCAAGAGAGCCCGTGCGTCGGGCACCTGGCGGGTCCCGCCGATGGTGATGCGCCCGCCGCCGGGCAGCGGAATGCTACGCGTGGGGGACGGCCGCGGATTGATCTTTTCTCCCAGCATCTCGATGTATTCGCGTTGCAGATGGCGCCTGAATGCATTGATGTTCGGGTTGCCGCTGCCGAGTTCGCTCCAGACCCCTTCGCGCACATCACCCAAGAACATTCCCGGCGGGTAGGCGTCGGCAGGGCGCGTTGCTAAAGCCTCGTACTCGATCAAGCGGGCGATGCGCCCGTTGTCGAGGAGGGAGCCGAGCACCCGCGTCTGAGCCCGCCCGATCCGGTCGATTGCACCTTCCGGCTCGATCTTCCGCAGGATGCCGCCGTCCAGAAAGTAGTCCGGGGTGCGAAACGCGTTCTCGTTCAGGAACGCGACCGCCGCGCGCTGGCGGGCGCGGCTAACCGGCTCGTACCGCGGCCCCGTCTGGCCGACGTACTTCTCCTGGGCATCCGCCGCCCCGACGATCACTGCGACGTGCACCATCTCGCGCGTCCATTGATCGATGGTGCGGTTATATAGCTGGTCGAGATCGGTGTAGTCTTCTCCCTGCTGCTCGGTGGCAGTCTCGACCATCCCCATCACCCGCTTGATGTTGCGCAGTCCGAGGGTGGTGGCGCGCACCGCATCCGCATCGCCGACCGCTTCGGTCAGCGCCCCCGGGTCCGCATCCGCCGCATCGGACAAGGTGAAGCGCAGGTACGCGGCGGTGTCCTGCACGAGCGCCCAATCATTCAAGGTGGGGCGCTCCTGCTCGGGTGTAGCCGCATTCGGAATCGGCTTGTAGCCCCACATGGTAGCGAACTTGTCGTACGGCCCCACCTGCGGGATGAGCAGCGCGGGGGGAATGCTGTCCTCCGGCTGCGCCACATAGTTGAAGCGCGAATAATCCATCAGAGTAGGGGTGTGACCCATGCGCCGGACGAAATCTACGTTGCGCACGGAGTCTACCGCGTATGTCGAGCTCGCCTTCATGTTGTGCGGAAAGCCGAGGGTGTGGCCGACCTCGTGTGCCACGACGTATTCGACCAGCTCGCCCATCAGTGAATCCGGCAATGGGAACCGGCGGGCGCGCGGGTCCAGCGGCCCCACCTGCGTGAAGTACCAAGAGCGCTGCAAGTTCATGATGTTGTGGTACATACGGATGTCGGCCTCGAGAATCTCGCCGCTCCTGGGGTCCACAACGCTCGGCCCCTGCGCATTCTCGGTGGTCGAAGGCAGCCAGCGGATTACCGAGTACCGCGCATCTTCCGCGGACCAATCGGGATCTTCCGCGGGGGTCGGCGCATCCTTCGCGACAATTGCCTGCTGGAACCCCGCCTCCCGGAAGGCCGGCTGCCACTGTTCGACGCCGCCCTTGATGTACGGCACCAGCCACGAGGGGGTAGCCGGATCTACGTAGAAGGTGATCGGCTTCACCGGCTCGCACGGAATGCTCTGGCCCTTCGGGCACTCGAGACGCCAACGCGCTATGTACCGCAACTGGTCGGCGCGGTGCCTAAGGGAGCCGTAGTCGTAGCGGCTAACGCCGAAATAGCCGACCCGCTTGTCATGCAGGCGCGGCATCATCGGCTGCTCGGGGAGGCGCACCATGCTCCAGTGCATCAGCAAGCTGGCCGAGCTCCCTGGGGGCAGCGTGATCTGGAACGGCAGATCCGAAGGTGTCGGCGGCGCTGACGGCGGGTTGAAGGTGTGCGTTGCCTCGATTTCGACGTTGGACGGGAACGCGGCCGCGCGCTCTAGAAACGAGCGGGACTTGTCGAAGCTGCCTTTGATGCGCGTGCCTACCCCGAATTCCGCTTTGCCGCCGGTGTACAGATCCGTCACTTCGATCACCGCGGCGCTATCCGGACCGAAGCTCTTGATGTCGAAGGCGGCGACGATCGGGTGGTAGTTCGCGGCGGCGACGGCTTGGGCGATGGGCAGCGCCGAATCCGCCACCACATCGTAGTTCACCTCGCGCAGCAGCACCCGGTTCTCGCGCCGCTCCCAGCGCAGCACCCGCTCGCCTATCTGCTCTCCGCCGTAACCGACGCCCAGCGTGGTCTTCGCGATCTGTGTGACCAGCAGCATGTCCTTGCCGTATTCCGCCGGGGGAATTTCGAAGTACAGCTTCTCGCCGATGCGGTGGGTGATGAACAGCCCGGTGTCGCTCACCGCTTCCTTGGTGATGACCTTGGCGTACGGCTGCGGCTGCGACGCG
>JBBSMO010000578.1:0-2314 GCA_038233155.1 Longimicrobiales bacterium | reverse complement strand
GACCAGCCACCCGCCACCCCGACCGCCAGAGCGCACGCCTACGGGCTGCTGAAGGCCATCTGCGCCACCGCTGTCGCCGACGAGCACATCGCTGCCAACCCGTGTCGGATCAGTGGCGGTGGCACGTCGAAGCGGGTCCATAAGATCCGACCTGCGACGCTACCGGAGCTGGAGGCGCTGGTCGCGGCGATGCCACCCCGGTACCGACTCATGGTGCTGCTCGCATCCTGGTGCGCGTTGCGCTTCGGGGAGCTGGCCGAGCTGCGCCGCGGTGACATCGACGTACGCAGCGGGACGCTACGGATACGCCGAGCAGTCGTACGGGTCGGCGGCCGCGCCGAGGTCGGCACCCCGAAGTCAGACGCCGGCACTCGTGATGTTGCCATCCCGCCACACCTGATCCCGCTCGTACGCGAGCATCTGCGCACCAAGATCACAGGAGGTCGAGACGGGCTGCTGTTTCCGGCCGCCGATGGCACTGGCCATCTGGCCCCATCGACGTTGTACAAGAGTTTCCATCGGGCCAGACAGGCCGCTGGGCGCCCTGACCTTAGATTCCATGACCTGCGCCATACGGGCGCGGTGTTGGCGGCAGCCACGGGCGCCTCGCTCGCAGAGCTCATGGGGCGGCTGGGGCACTCCACCCCCAGTGCCGCGCTGCGATATCAGCATGCCGCCGAGGGTCGGGACAAGGCGATCGCCGAGCGGCTGAGCGAGCTGGCAGGGGCCGCGCCGTGATCCCGGCACGTAGAGGCGCGTACCGCCGGAAGCGCTGGCACGGCGAACAGTCAGCGGCTCGGCTCGGCATCACGCCGAGCGAACCTAGGTCTATAGCGATCTGGTGCGAGGAAGAGTCACACGACTCCACGTATATCGGCTCGTTGCACTCATACAACGCCGGGGCGGCGAGTGAGGGGTGGAGGCCCGAAGGCCCCCATGTGACGACGCAGCGGATGACGTTGGGCCGATACAAAAGTGCGGAACCTGAGACCCTGTTCATGTTGGGGCTCGGTGCGCTGCGTCACCGCTTCCTGTGCCCAGAATGCGGTCTCGATGCGCTCGCGGGGGATCGCCTGGGCCACGTACCCGGTCTTCGGGCAGTGCGGGAACGAGACGACCCGGTCGATGGCACGAAGGCGCGGAACGCCTCAGCGAAGACCGACGTGGCGCTGTCAGCACTGGCCGACACTGGCGTGTCGCGGTTGCCGCTGTCCACGCTTGGCCGTATCTTGTCAATGTAAGGCGCCTCAGCGGGTGCAGGTTGATCCTGCCCTGGAGGTGCCCTGATGGCTGACACCATCGCCCGCAACAAGACCCTGATGGCTGACGCCATCGCTCGCAAGAATCTGACGCTCAAAGAAGCGGCCGCGTGGTACGGCGTCTCCGTGCGCACGCTTCGCCGTCGCATCGCTGAAGGCGCACTGCCCGCCTACCGCGTCGGCCCCCGCGCCATCCGTGTCCGCAGCGAGGACGTAGCCGCGCTAGGCGCCCGGATCCCGGTTGCCGGTGGTCACGATGCCGCCGCCTGATCCACGAAAAAGCCGCCCGATGACGAGTCGGACGGCAGAGCACGGGGCCGGGTCGAGGGGCGAGGCGCTCGTCACGGATACTACACCCGGCCGCTCGACTTTCGCGGGACCACGCGCCGAGCAAAGCGCATGGCTACGCGGCACCGTCGCTCGACATCTTCGGCAGATCGAAGCCATGCGGCTCGACCTCGACGGGGACACAACCGTGGTCGCACCGCTCGGTCGACCGTCCACACCGGGCAGCGACGACGACCGGACGTGTGACCGCTGCGGCCACTTCTCGTCGGTGGGCGAGCCGTTCCACCCGATCGCCGTACGCCCGACGCCATGGCTGATCCTCGCCGGCGGCCTCTGTGGCGTGTGCGCCGACAAAGAGGTGTCGGTGTGAGCGCGCCGCACGCCGACAGTCAGCCCGACGTGCTCGTGTCGGCGCTCGCGCTGGCCCGACGTGGGTTTCATGTGTTCCCGGTCGATCATCCCGAGCTCGACCGCTGCGCCGGGATCGGCCGCTATCACGACCCAGCGACATGCACCGACCGGGGAAAACACCCATGCGTGCCGTTCACCCGTGACGCCAGCACCGATCCGCAGCAGGTTGCTGCTTGGTTCACCGGCCACCCGCGAAACGTCGGTATTGCGTGTGGGCCGTCCGGGCTGCTGGTGGTCGACGAGGACACCGACGGTGCCCTAGCCCAGTACGCCACCCGCGTCGGCCAGAAGATCCCTGACACGTTCACGGTCGCCACCGGACGCGGCCAACACTTCTACTTCGCCCGTGGCGAGCT
>JBBSMO010000577.1:0-2332 GCA_038233155.1 Longimicrobiales bacterium | reverse complement strand
GGGCTCGGTGGATGTAGGTTTTGACTGTGCCGAGCGGCAGGTCCATGATTTGGGCGATTTCTTCATAAGGGCGGCCCTCGACGTGCCGGAGCACGATCGCCGTCCGGTACTCGATGCGCAGCCCCGCAATGGCGCGCTCGATCTGACTGCCGAGCTCCTGCGCCTCGACGTACTCTTCCGGGGTTTCGCCGCGGGCTTCGATGTGAATGCGGCTGCCCTCGATCTCGTCGCTGGTCGAGGCGTATCTCGACCCATCTAGCGAGACGGTATCGGGCTCGCGGCGGCGGATTGCGTCGATCGTCAGGTTGCTCGCGATCTTGAAGATCCAGCTCGAGAATTTGTAGCGCGGGTCGTAGCGCTCGATGTTGTTGAAGACTTTGACAAAGGTTTCCTGCGCCAGGTCTTCCGCCTTCTCGCGGTCGCGCACCATTCGGTAGACGAGCGAAAATACCGGCCGCTGATAGCGGCCGAGCAGCTCGCGATAGGCCGTTTCGCTGCCTTTGGCAGCGCTGGCGACCAGGTCCTGGTCCGTGACGGTGGTAGTGTCCACAGTCGTGGTTTAGGGAAAGCGCGCCCGGCGGCGCCGGGCACCACCGGTATCTGATCTCCAATACGTGAGATGCCCCGCTTCGGTTTCACTGCCTGCTTCCGGCGGACCGCCGGCGGGCATCGGCGCGCCTGCGCAGCAACCGATGGTTAACAGTGCGGTTGATGAGCCGGTGGATTGCCGTATCGTTTAACGGCAATCTCAGCGGTTGCTGCCGCCGGCTGGCGGCGGTAGCTTTGCATTGCTCGCGAAACGCAGCCCTTTCTTCCGTTCAATGTCCCCCGACACCGACCCTGCATCCGCGCTTCCACCCCCTGGGGAGAAGTCCGCTCATGTGCAGCGGATGTTCTCCGCCATCGCGCCGCGCTACGACTTGCTCAACCATCTGCTGTCTTTGAACATCGACAAGCGATGGCGGCGGCAAGCCGTGAACCGGCTGGATTGGGAGCGCGTGCGGGACGGCACCTTCCTGGACAGTTGCGCCGGCACTCTCGACCTTGCCGTCGAGCTCGCCCGCCGGCCGGCATTCACCGGCCAGGTGATAGGCAGCGATTTCGCACTTCCAATGCTGCAGGGCGGAACGCACAAGCTGGCTGGGCTGCCGGCCGCGCCCGTTTGCGCGGACTCGCTCGTCCTGCCATTCGAAGATGCGGTCTTTGACGGCGCCACCGTCGGCTTCGGCGTGCGCAATCTCGCCAGTCTCGATGCGGGGCTGCGCGAACTCGCGCGCGTTCTCAAACCCGGTGCGAGGCTGGTGATCCTCGAATTTACGACGCCTGCCTGGCAGCCATTCCGCTCCTTGTATTTCTTCTACTTCCGCAGAGTGCTGCCGGCCGTCGGCTCGCTGCTGTCCAAGCATGATTCGGCATACAGCTACCTCCCCGAATCCGTGCTAGAGTTTCCCGCGCCAGCCGACCTCTCGGCACGAATGGAAGGCGCGGGGTTTTCCGGTGTGCGGTGGGAGACGCTGACCGGCGGGATCGCTGCTCTGCATTGGGGAACGCGCGCGTGAATGCAGTATGGCTCGACATCGTGCTCAACGCGCTGCTGTTCGCCTTTTTCATCTGCTGCGTGGTGTCGGCCGTGCTCCAGATTGTTGCCGCCACGCGCCATTCCCTAGGCGAAGGAGTTTCCCCCGCGGCGCTCTGGCGGCCCGAAGGGTTTTTAGACGAAATCGGCCTGCAACAGATGCGTGTTGCGCGGCGGCTGCTCGTCACGGGCATAGCGGCCTACCTGCTGTTCGGCCTGCTAAGGCTGACGCTCGCGGCAGGATGACAGAGGAGACTAAAGCGGCTGCGATCCGCGTCGGGATCGTATCCGACACCCACGGTCTGCTGCGACCCTGGTTGTTTCAGCTCTTTGCTGACGTGGACCACATTCTTCATGCGGGAGATGTGGGTTCGCCGGAGTTGTTGACGGAGCTCGAGGCGCTGGCGCCGGTCACCGCCGTATGGGGCAACACGGACGGCTGGGAGATTCGTGACCGGGTGCCGGAGATCGCCGAGCTCACGTTGGGAGATGTTCGCATCGTCGTCGTTCACGGCCAGCAGTTCGGCTCCCCCACGCCGGCTGCCGTCGCCGGCCGATTCCCAAAGGCGGGGCTGATCGTGTTCGGGCACAGCCACAAACCGGTGATCGAGCGGCGGGGGAGCATGCTCTGCGTCAACCCTGGAAGCGCCGGCGCCCGCCGCTTCCAGTTGCCCGTCAGCGCCGCAGTAGCCGAAATTAACGGTGAGGCGATCGAGGCGAAACTCGTTACGCTCGATCGCTGACGGTACGGGTCGG
>JBBSMO010000576.1:0-2350 GCA_038233155.1 Longimicrobiales bacterium | reverse complement strand
ACGCTGGCGCCGATCTGCTCGAGCACGTGCGGCGGCGACCAAAGCGAGTCGCGCCCGATGGACATGTGCCACGAGATATCCCAGATCAGCCCGACCACGATACAAGTCGAGGAGAAGAGCACGGCGTACAGCACCCATGGCGTAGGTGCGATGCGCGTTGGCACCGCCGGCGCGGCTTCGGGAGAGGCCTGCCGTGGCAGGGTGGCGACGGAAGCTTCGATAACTGTAGCTCCTGAGAGGAGAGGGCGCGCCGTGAACGATGGCGGAACCGCCGATCCGCGGCGCGCGACTTCACTATAACTGGTGGCGGCGGGCACGGCGAGTGGCACGGCGTGCCGCGGCCACGGTGCGCGAACCGCTCCAGGTGTGCTACTTTGTCCCGCAGTGTTCCGATTGCAAACCGAATCTGCTACCTCGAGATGCCAGCAACCACTTCACCCGCCGGGGTGCCTGCGGGGCCAGACGGCACCAAGCGGGAGGGAACCGACTTCATCCGCAGCATGGTCGCGGCAGATGTAGAGGCCGGCAAGCACGGGGGCCGTGTGGTGACGCGCTTCCCGCCAGAGCCGAACGGCTTTCTGCACATCGGCCACGCCAAGTCCATCTGCCTCAACTTCGGCCTGGCGCGGGAATTCGATGGAACCTGCCACCTCCGCTTCGACGATACGAATCCCGAAACGGAGGACAAGCGCTACGTCGACTCGATCATAGACACGGTGCGTTGGCTTGGCTTCGATTGGGGCGATCATCTCTACTACGCATCCGACTATTTCGAGGAGTTGTACGATATTGCCGTGCGGCTGATCCGGGACGGGCACGCCTATGTAGACAGCCAGAGCGACAAAGAAATTCGCGAGAACCGGGGAACGGTGACGGAGCCGGGGCGGCCCAGCCCCTTTCGCGACCGTCCGCCAGAGGAGAACTTGGACCTGTTCCGGCGGATGCGGGCGGGCGATTTCCCCGACGGCGATCACGTGCTGCGCGCAAAGATCGACATGGCCTCGCCCAATATGCTGATGCGGGATCCGCTGCTGTACCGCATCCGGCACGCGCGCCACTACCGGACGGGGGACCGCTGGTGCATCTACCCCCTGTACGACTATGCGCACGCGCTCGAAGATGCCATCGAGTGCGTCACCCACTCGCTCTGCACGCTCGAGTTCGAGATCAACCGCGAGATCTATGATTGGGTCATCGAGCGCGCTCCCGTGCCCTGCCGACCCCGGCAGACGGAATTCGCGCGCGGCGACCTGGACTATACCATCACCAGCAAGCGCAAGCTTCTGCAGCTCGTGGACGAGGGGTTAGTCAGCGGGTGGGACGACCCGCGCATGCCGACCTTGGCGGGGCTGCGGCGGCGCGGGGTGCGGCCCGAGGCGATCCGCGCTTTTTGGACCCGCATGGGAATTGCCAAGACGCAGAGCCGCGCTGATGCCGGCAAGTTCGAATTCGCCCTTCGGGATGACCTGAACTCGGTGGCACCCCGGGTGATGGCGGTGCTGCGCCCGCTGAAGATCGTCATCACCAACTTCCCCGAAGGGCAGGTCGAGGAGCTGGAAGCGCCCTATTTCCCTGACGATATCGGTAAGCCGGGCAGCCGCAGCATCCCCTTTTCGCGCGAGCTGTTGATCGAACGCGAGGACTTCCAGGAGAACCCGTCGCGCGGCTTCCGGCGGCTGGCACCGGGCCGCGAGGTGCGGTTGCGCTACGCTTTCTTTATCCGCTGTGAGAAGCTGGTGCGCGACGCGGAGGGCGAACTGATCGAGCTGCACTGCAGCTACGATCCCGAAACACGCGGCGGGAATGCGCCGGACGGGCGGGGGGTGCAGGGCACCATCCACTGGGTATCGGCGGCGCACGCGCTGCCCGCCGAGGTGCGGCTCTATGACCGCCTTTTCACCGTGCCAGATCCGGCCGGGATGCCGGAAGAGTTCACCGAGTATCTGAACCCCGGCTCGCTCGTAGTCCTGCCAGAGGCGCGTGTCGAGCCGAGTGTAGCTAACGACCCGCCGGATACGCGCTACCAGTTCGAGCGCCAGGGCTATTTCTGGAGAGATCCTGAGGATTCGGACGGCGGGCGGCTCGTTTTCAACCGAATCGTCGCGCTCAAGGATACCTGGGCAAAACGTGCGGCTGACGCCCAGAGCGCCGGCCCGACTGCAAAAGCGGCGGCGGCGAAGGCCGCCGTTGAACCGAAAAGCGAAGGCAAGGCGGGAGCGCCGGAACCGCCGCGTCCCGAGTGGAAGCCTGCGACACCCGAGATCGCGGCGGCCTTCCGGCAGCGGACTGGCCAGGGCCTCGGCGCCGATGAAGCGCGCATCCTCGCGGAAGACCCGGGTCTCGCGGCGTT
>JBBSMO010000575.1:0-2354 GCA_038233155.1 Longimicrobiales bacterium | reverse complement strand
TTACAGGTGACAGGTGACAGGTGACAGGTGACAGGTGACAGGTGACAGGTGACAGGTGACAGGTGACAGGTGACAGGTGACAGGTGACAGGTGACAGGTGCAGGTTACCGGGACCACTTGGCCGGCGCAGTGCGCGCGACTTCGGTCGTCCGGGTGGGGAGATCCGTGACTCGTGCCTCGCGACCCGCGACTCGTGACTGCTGCTCATCTTTCCCCGAGCTGCTGCGGCGGTACGCGCACGACGCGCAGGGCGGCTAAGACGCCGGCCGAAATGCCCAGGCAGAGGCCGAGGAGCGCGGCGGTGAGCACAATTTGCGGGGTGACGAGCGCGAAGCGCAGAGTGGTGTCGTAAAAGTTCATGTAATAGGCGTTGACGAGTTTCGCTACCAGCACCCCGAGGAGCGAACCGCCTGCCGTGCCGACGCCGGCGATCAACACCGTTTCCAGTACGACCGTGCGGAAGACGGTGCTCCTGGCGAAACCCATCAGGCGCAGCAGCCCCATGTCCCGGCGGCGCTCGTCCACGCGGATGATCATCACGCACAACAGGAAGATGCCGCTTGCTAGCGTGGTCACGATTCCGATCGCGCGATGAAAGCGAGAGATGACCCGGAAGGTGGCGCTGGATTCGTCCGCCAGATCCGCCGAGGCGTAGGCGCGGGTGCCGAAGGCGAGGCCCTCCACCCACCGCGCGACCGAATCCGGCGAGGCGGCCGGGCTCAATACCAGCGCGAACCGGTCCACCCGGTCGCTTGCCGGGAGTAGCTCCTGAAGATCCGGCAGATGCAGCCGCACTTCGTAGTCGTTCAGCGAGATGCGGTTCGGATCGGCCTGCCGCTCGAAAATGCCTTGTACGATAAATCCTTTCTGCCTGCCCGCCCCTACCGGCTGCAACTGCACCGCATCGCCTACCGCGAGCGAGAGATCTTCCGCCAGCCGCCGCTCGATCAGAACCCCCGGCGGCGGCTGGGCGCCAGCGCCGGATTGCAGTAGCAGAACGAAGAGGAAGACCGTCACAAAGCCGTTGTTCAATCGCACGGCTTCGCGCGGTGCAGCCCAAGCACCGGTTAGCCATGCCCATCAGAGGGAAGGGTCCCGCTCCGGAGCGGCGGAACGCACCAGCAAGCTATCCGCACGTACAAGGTTTGTCCATGCTCGATTGCTCACGGGCCGGCGTCGCTCGTGCAAAGATCCCCTTGACGCGCCGGACAGCGGATAGTAGCTTCGCCCCCGGATGAGAATGGATCTCAACTTCAAGTCTCCTATCGGCCCCGGCTCGGTTTCGCGCAGAGACTTTGTTCGGCGGGGAGTAGCGGCGGCGCTCGCGCTTCCGCTGTTCGCCCGGTGCGCTCCGCCTCCCGTGGCCCCGAGTCCGGCCCCCGTATCGGGGTGGTTGGAGCGGGAAGCATATCTGATGGGCACGACGCTGCGCATCAACGCCCGGGCAGGCGCGGGGCTGGAGGCTGCGCTCGCGGTTGAAGCTGCCTTTGCGGAAGTGCGGCGGCTCGAGCGGTTGTTGAGTAGTTGGCGGCCTGATAGCGAGATCGGGCGGTTGAACAACGCCCCGTCGGGCGAGGTGCTGCACCTCGACGCTGAGTTGCTGGCGTTGCTGTCTGTTGCTCGCCGGCAGACGGCGGAAACGGGCGGAGCATTCGATCCGGCGATCGGCGCGTTGATCGAGGCGTGGGGGCTGCGCGGAGAAGGGCGGGCGCCTTCCGCAATCGAGCTGGCGGATGCACGGGGGAGCGCCGGCTGGGAGCACTTCTCCCTGAACGCAGAGGCAGGAACCGCTGCGCGGCTGGACGAGAGCGCCTGGATCGATACCGGCGCGTTTGGCAAAGGCGCGGCACTGGTGGAGGCAGAACGGGAGTTGAGGAAAGCCGGAATCGGCGACGCTCTGCTGGATTTCGGGGGCCAGCTCACCGCGATGGGCGGCGCACCGGGGGAGCGGGCGTGGGCGGTCTCCGTCGCGCACCCGGCGCGGCGCGACGAGCCTTTCACCGAGCTTCGGCTGCGGGACCGGTCGGCGGCTACGACGGCGCAGTCAGAGCGGTGGGTAGAGGTAGCCGGGCGGCGGATCGGGCATGTGCTCGACCCGAGAACCGGCCAGCCGGTGCCGCCGTGGGGGAGCGTGACCGTGGTTTCGGAAGATGCGCTCGCCGCGGACGTGCTCTCGACCGCCCTCTTCGTAATGGGTCCGGAAGAGGGGGTGCGGTGGGCGCGGGAGCGGGACCAGTTCGGTGCCCTGTTCCTAATTGGGGACGAAAGCAAAATCGAAGTGCGGCAAATCGCGGCGATGGAAGAGTTCCGCGCCGAAATCTGATCAGCTCGAGGGGGGCACAAGCAGGCGACTG
>JBBSMO010000574.1:0-2363 GCA_038233155.1 Longimicrobiales bacterium | reverse complement strand
GGGCTGCTGTACCTGATCATGCAATTGGTTGGAGCCAGCCTGCTGATCAGCGCCATTACCGGCAGTCCCTACGGGTTAGCGGTGTGGATTCTGGGCATCGTCTTCATCATCTACACGGTGCTGGGGGGGATGGTCAGCGTTGCATGGACCGACCTCGTCCAGGGGACGGTGATGATTGGCGCGCTGCTGCTGGTCCTCGCCTATATGACCTGGGACCTGGGGGGCATCACCGCCATCAACACCGGCCTTGCAGCAGCGGACCCCGCTTTCGTCGATCCCACCAGCGGGGGCAAGTACACCTTCGCAGCGATCGCCGCTTCGTTCCTTGCCTTCTTCGGAACGATCCTTACCGAGCAGGACATGCTGATTCGCATCGCCGCTACGCGCAGTGTGCGCGTGGCGAAGCTGCACATCGCCGCCGCGGGGGTGATTCTCTCGGTCTTCTACTGCCTGCTGATCATCTTGGGCGGAGCCACCAGCGTGGCACTGCGCAATGCGGGAATCGATATCGCTACGCCGGATGCGGCCTTCCCCACCCTGATTACGCAATACGTTCCGACGGGGATCGGCGTGCTGATCATACTGGGAGTGATGAGCGCGATTCTTTCCACTACGGATACGCGGCTGCACGCGATCGGGATGACCGCGGCCCGGGACATCTACAGCTATTTCCGCGCGCAGGCCGGCGAGCGCACGCTGATGCGCATCTCCCGCGGCGTGACCATCGTTCTGGGGCTGGCAGCGACCGCCGCCGCGTACGACCCGCCGGGGACCATCATCACGCTCTACAGCTTTCGGGCGGTGATCCTCACGAGCGCCTTTCTGATTCCCGTGTATGCGGCGGTCTACTGGACCCGCCTCGAGGGGCGGGCGGTGCTAGCCGCCATGGCCGCCGGCGCTGTAACGGGGCTCGCCACGCACCTGAATGGCGGCGGGATTGGGGCTGTGCCTTCCACCTTTCTCGGTGTTGGTGCTGCCGTGAGCGTGCTTCTGGTCGTGCACTTGCTGGTCCGCCCGCGCACGCGCCGCATGCGGTAGCCGGGTCCGCGCGGGGTAGCCAGCGAGCGCGGTCTCCAGCTCGTACCCGTCGTCTGGATGTGCCACGGTGCTTCACCGGTACTCCCGGTTATCTCGAAGTCGGTTACCCGCGCCGCGGCGCTCCAACGAATTGCCAGGGAGTTCGGCTTGTCCGCTGGCCCCCGGGCGCGTATGGTGCTGCGCAAGTCGTCGTTCCTGATGCCCGTTCGCCATCGAAGATTGCAGATCGCCGCCGTAGACCTCCGCTCCGACACCGTCACTCGCCCCTCGCCTGCCATGCGCCGCGCCATAGCGGACGCAGAGGTGGGGGATGCGGTGCTCGGCGATGATCCGACAGTGAACGAGCTCGAGCGCGTCGCGGCTGAGCTGCTGGGCAAGGAGCGCGCGCTCTTCTTCCCCAGCGGGATCATGGCCAACCAAACAGCGATCCTGGTGCAGGCACCCCCCGGCACGGAAGTGCTGATCGAGGCGGATGCGCACATCCTGCATTGGGAAGATTGCGCCGCGGCAGCCTGGGGCGGGGTGCAGCTCCGGCCGGTGCCGACGGACGACGGGGTGCTCACCGCGGCCGCGGTTTCGGCGGCGTTGCGGCCCGATTCGCGGTACGCGCCGCGCGTTTCGCTGCTCTGCATCGAGAACACGCACAACTCGGCGGGTGGCAAGATCATGACACCCGGGCGAACGGCAGAGGTCGCGGAGACGGCACGCGCACGCGACATCCCCGTGCACCTGGATGGTGCCCGCCTCGCCAACGCCGCCGTCGCGCTGGGTGTGCCGCTCGCGGTTCTTGCCGCTCCCGCCGATACCGTCATGATGTCTCTCTCGAAAGGGCTCGGCGCCCCGGTCGGATCGGTGCTCGCGGGCTCTGCGGCTACCATGCAGGCGGCGTGGCGCGTGCGACGGCGCCTCGGCGGCGGGATGCGGCAGGCGGGGCTGCTCGCCGCCGCGGCGCTCTACGCACTCGAGCACAACGTAGCGCGCCTCGCCGATGATCACCGGCGCGCCCGCGCGCTGGCGGCCGGCGCGGAGGAAATCCCAGGACTAAGCTGTGACCCGCCCGAGACCAACATCGTGATGATCGGCCTGGAAGATCCTGTACTCGAGCCGCAGCTGGTCCTAGAGCAGCTTGAGCAGCACGGAGTGCTCTTCACCAGGTATGGTCCGCGCCGGCTGCGCGCGATTACCCATCTGGACGTGAACGACGACGACATCACCCGCGCGATAGCGGCGTTGCGGGAGGCGGCGCGAAAGTGAACGAGTGAGAAAGGGCGGGAGCGTGGAGATCCAGACAGAGGAGCCCCGGCGGGGCGTCTGGCTCGGCCCGT
>JBBSMO010000573.1:0-2366 GCA_038233155.1 Longimicrobiales bacterium | reverse complement strand
CCCGGTTCCGTGAACTTGACGGCATTCGAGAGCAGGTTCACCATGATCTGGCGCAGCTTCTCGGCGTCCGCCCGCACCGTTAGTTCCGCGGCGCAGTCATCCACCGTAAGAGCGATCTGCTCGGCCCGTACCTGCGGCTCGACCAGTGCCTCCGCGGCGGCCAATATCTCGGCAATCCGCACGTCCTGGATTTTGAAACCGACCGCTCCGCTTTCGAGGCGGGCGTAGTTGAGCACCTCGTTGATGAGCCCGAGCAGGTGCCGCTGGCTATGCTGGATACGTTCGAGCGCGTTGCGCTGCGGGTCCCCGACCGGCCCGTAAACCTCGAGCTCGAGTAGTTCGGTGTAGCCGCCAATGGCGTTCAGCGGCGTGCGCAACTCGTGGCTCATCACAGCCAGGAAATCGCTCTTTGCACGGTTAGCCGCTTCCGCTGCCTCCTTGGCGGCCCGAAGCGCTGCTTCGGCCTCTCGCTCGGCGGTCACGTCTCTCAAGATGCCGACCAGACGAACGGGCACGCCAGCCGCATTGGTTATGGGGTCGCCCCGCGCGGCGATCCAAGCCTGGGTGCCATCGGCCCGGTGGATGCGGCAGGTGAAGTCCCAGGGCGCCGCGTTGTCGAGTGCCGTCCCGAAGCTGCCGGCGACCTGTTCCCGGTCCTCCGGGTGGACGTGCGCGAGGAACCTCTCGTACGTCCAGTCGGGCAGCAGGGTATCGTAGCCGAAGATCTGGTCGTGCTTCAGCGAACGCCACGCTTCATTGATCGCCAGGTCCATCTCCCAGGCGCCAAGCTCCGCGACCGCGAGCGCGAAGCGCCACTTCGCCTCGCTTTCGCTGAGTGCCGCTCGCGCCGCCTGAGCGTCCTTGAGCAGCCGCTCGCGCTCGATCTCCCGGACGTTCCGGGCGCGGACCTGCGCCGTCGTCTCGAACATAGTAACCAGCACTCCGCCCACGCCGCCGCCGTTATGGGGCACAGGGCTGTAGCTGAGGGTGAAGAACGCCTCCTCCGGCTGGCCGTGCCTTTCGACAACGAGGCGCTGGTCAGTGAAGGTGAACGCCTCGCCGCGCTCGACCACCCCCTCATATATCGGCGCGTTGAACGCCCAGACTTCCGGCCAGCACTCGCGCGTGGGCTGCCCGAGCCCTGCCGGGTGCTTGGTCCCCATCACCTCGCGGTACCCGTCGTTGTAGATCTGCACCAGGTCAGTTCCCCAGAGCACGATCATGGCCGGGGGCGCGGCGAGCACGAAACCCACCGCGGTTCGCAGGCTCGCCGGCCAGCCGGCGGGGTCGCCGAGCGGGGTGGCCGTCCAGTCCAGGGCGCGGCTAAGGGCGCGCAGTTCGCCGTCGCCCGCAAACAGAGCATCCGCCGCGCTGTCCGCCTTCGCACCTGCGGAGCTGAGCCCCTCCGTCGTCATCCCCCTCCAACCTTTCTGCATGGATCCATCAAATCAACGAGTTCCGGGAAAACGGCAACGACTCGCTGCCGGTCAAGCCATCGGGTGGCGGTGCGCGGCGGAATAGCGGCCGGTCACATAGTGCTCGAGCTGCCGCTCGATGTCCCCCAGCAGCGAACTGGCACCGAAGCGGAAGAGCCCTGGGCGCAGCCAATCTGTGCCGAGCTCCTCTTTGATCATCATCATCCACTCGAGCGACTGCTTGGCGGTGCGGATGCCGCCCGCCGGCTTGAACCCGACGCTGTAGCCGGTCAGCTCGTGGTACTGGCGGATCGCGCGGACCATCGTCAAGCCCACCGGGAGCGTCGCATTCACGCTCTCCTTCCCCGTCGACGTCTTGATGAAATCCGCCCCCGCCATCATGCAGACTAGTGACGCGCGCGCCACATTGCGAAGCGTGCCCAGTTCGCCGGTCGCCAAGATGGTTTTGAGATGGGCATGCCCGCATGCTTCGCGGAAGGCGCGCACCTCGTCGTAAAGCGCCTGCCACTCACCGCGTAAAACGTGCGAGCGGGTGATGACGATGTCGATTTCCGCCGCCCCCTCCGCCACTGACGCGCGAATCTCCTGCACGCGCTGCGCAAACGGCGATAGCCCCGCAGGAAAACCCGTAGATACAGCCGCTACCGGCATCTGCGAGCCGCGCAGTGCATCTACCGCGACCGGCACTAGGGTGTGATAAACGCAAACCGCCGCCGTCCGCACCGGCAGCTCCGTTGCCCGAAGCGCTTCGAGCAGATCCTGCCGCACCGGCCGCAGCGCCTTGGCGCAGAGGCGGCGGACCGTTCCCGCGGTGTCGTCCCCGCTGAGCGTGGTCAGGTCCATCAGAGTGACGGCACGCAGCAGCCACGCCGCCTGCCATTCCTTCTTCACGGAGCGGCGGGTACCGATGGTAGCCGCCCGCCGTTCGAT
>JBBSMO010000572.1:0-2371 GCA_038233155.1 Longimicrobiales bacterium | reverse complement strand
TGGTGCGTGGGTGGGGCGCCGCGTAGCTTACGTGCATGCCAAAGCCGCGCGCCTACGTTGAGACCACCATCCCGAGCTTCTATCACGAGATCCGCACCGCCCCCGACATCGTCGCTCGTCGCGACTGGACCCGCCAGTGGTGGAGCAATGCAGCCGAACGGTACGAGCTGGTCACCAGCCCCGCAGTGCTGAACGAGTTGGGCGAGGGGATCCCGGAGCACAGTGCGCAGCGGCTCGCCCTCGTCCGCGGCCTTCCGGTGCTCCCTCTCGAGCGGGCGGTCACCGAGATCGTGCAGGCGTACATCCGGCACAAGGTCATGCCCGCTGATCCATTCGGTGATGCGCTGCACCTGGCGCTCGCCTCCTACCACAAGTGCGACTTTCTCGTGACCTGGAACTGCACCCACCTTGCGAACGCCAACAAGTTCGGGCACATTCGCCGGGTTAACACGATGCTCGGGCTGTTCGTGCCCGCGCTGGTGACTCCGTTGGAATTGCTCGGAGGCAGCGATGAAGAAGAAGCCGAGTGACCCTGTGATCGACGAGATTCGTGCGGTGCGGCATCGCATCTCGGCGCGCTTCGACCATGATCCCGAACGGCTGGTGGCCTACTATGTGGAGTTACAGGAGCAGTATCGCGACCGTCTCATCCGTACCCCGGAAACTGCCGAGCACCCGGATCAGTCCGCCGCATAATACAGCGTTCAACGACGACCCGGGACGCACCATGCGTTCTGCCGACGCGGGCATCAGTGCAGCGCCCCCGGCGCGTTAGCTCTGGCGTTGGGGCTCCCGCAACTTGGCCACCGCCGAATGCTGATTGCGCAGCAGGGTTCGTCCCGGTTCTTGAGCGCTCCTTCCGCTGACGATTTCGCGCCGGGCTTCGTCATCGACCTCGAACAAAATCGCGTGTGGCCGGTCCGGTACGCCGGCTCGGTTCTGAAGCACGGTTACTGGGACGATCTTTCTGCGCCAGAAAATGTTCGCTGTCTTGCCCTCGCGCTCGCTGATTCCTACGCCTATCTCACGCCGGAGCCCTCGCCCATGCCGACGATCTTTGTGCCCAGCCGCTCCGCTACAGACTGGAAGCCTCTGCTGGCGCAGCCCGAGCGCCACTGGAAGGCGGGCTACTCGGCTATGGCGCTGGCGCGGGCGTGGGAAGAGGCCGCGCCA
Source organism: Longimicrobiales bacterium (assembly GCA_038233155.1). GTDB lineage: Bacteria > Gemmatimonadota > Gemmatimonadetes > Longimicrobiales > Longimicrobiaceae > JBBSMO01. The sequence continues at coordinate 1,198 of JBBSMO010000572.1, read as the reverse complement.
GGATCCTTCCCGCCGGAAATCAGGGCGGTGCTGGAGGAGAGTGGTGAGCCAGCACTTTCGCAGTTGCGCCTGTTGCTCGCACTGCCTGAATACCCAGTCCCGCTTCCGGGGGGTGATCGCCCCTCGCAAACCGACGTGTTCGCGCTTGCTCGCGGTCCGCAGGGGCTTGTTGCCATTGCAGTCGAGGGCAAGGTGGACGAGCCCTTCGGTCCTACGCTGGGTGAGAAGCGCGGGGACGCATCTTCGGGTGCCGCGCTGCGACTGCGCTATCTGCTCGATGCGCTCGGTCTATCGGGAGAAACGTCGGACCTTATCCGTTATCAGCTACTCCACCGCGCGGTGTCAGCACTGCTTGTGGCCGAGCAGTTCGCCGCTCCGACAGCGGTGCTCCTGATTCACTCGTTCAGTCTGACGGACCGCGGGTTCGAGGACTTCACGGAATTCGCCGCACTCTTCGGGCAACAGACTCAAGCGGGTAAGCTGGTGCGACTCGGACAGTTCGGCGGGTGTGGTCTATGGGCCGGCTGGTGCAAGGGAGAGCAACGATTCCGCGAGCCGCTGCCGGCGAGGGCCCAACCAGTTGTTGCAGGCAACAAAGGGCCGGCATGATTGCACAATGCTGGAGGTATTTGCTGGCCCTTTGCGCCCGAACTCAGAGGCTTTGGACGCTACGTCTGGCCGTGGACTGGTTCTGCAGTTTCTTCTCGCATGGGTCAGCGTTAACTTCTCTCCGGCGTCCACGACGTGAGCGGCGAGAACTTGAATTCGAAACCTGATGGCGACGTTAGAATACGAGCTCCGTGATCGTCTCGCGGTCCTTGCGCCGGAGCAACAGCGTCAGGTATTGGAGTACGCGCGCACGCTCGATGAGGTGCCCCGTCGCGGTATGAGACCTCGCGCCACTACGGCGAGATCAAGGACCGGCTCCGGAGCAAAGGACGCCCGCTGCCGGAGAGCTGCCAGCTCTTCGCCCGAAGGGTACACCAAGGTGGTGCTCCACCCGGCCGCGTAGCGCCTACGGCGGAATCGCCGCGCCGCCACGGTCGACGGCTGCGGCGATCCCCGCCCGCCCGTCCCACCACGTCTTGAAGAGCGTGGCGCCCAGGATCAGCCCGCCGCCGAGCAGCGCCCACGGCCCTGGCGTCTCGCCGTGGGCCAGCCACGCCCAGACAGGGTTCAGCGCCGGCTCCGCGAGCAG
>JBBSMO010000571.1:0-2384 GCA_038233155.1 Longimicrobiales bacterium | reverse complement strand
GGTGCGGTGATCGAGGAACTAGACCGCGGCGAGATCCGTGTCGCCGAAAAGCGCGACGGTGCCTGGCAGACAAACCCCTGGGTGAAGCAGGCGATATTGCTCTACTTCGCGACGCGCCCGCTCGAACCCATAGAAGCGGGCGATCTGCACTTCTACGACAAGATCCCGGCAAAGTCGCGCCTCCGCGAGCAAGGGATCCGTGTTGTTCCCCCCGGCATCGCTCGCTACGGCTCCTTTCTGGAACCAGGCTGCGTTCTGATGCCGGGTTACGTGAACATCGGAGCCTACGTCGGCGCCGGTACCATGATAGATACCTGGGCAACCGTCGGCTCCTGCGCTCAGATCGGCGCACAGGTGCACCTCAGCGGGGGCGCCGGCATCGGCGGCGTGCTCGAGCCGCCCGGTGCCAACCCGGTCATCATCGAAGATGGCGCCTTCATCGGCTCGCGCTCGATTGTCGTGGAAGGGGTGATCATCGAAAAGGAAGCGGTTCTCGGAGCAGGTGTGGTGCTGACGGCCTCTACCGCCATCATAGACGTCACTGCGGCCGAGGCGCGCGAAACCCGCGGCCGCGTCCCCGCGCGCTCTGTGGTCATTCCCGGCACGCGGCCGAAGCAGTTCGCCGCCGGCGAGTTCCACGTCCCCTGCGCACTCATCATCGGCCAACGCAAAGAATCCACAGACCGCAAAACCTCTCTGAACGATGTGCTCCGGACTTTCAATGTTCAAGTGTGAGCCGCTTCGCGGCAGTGACCAGTACCCAGTACCCAGTGACCGGTGACCGGTTTTATGTCATCCTGAGGAGCGCAGCGACGAAGGGCCTGCCCTGAGCCTGCCGAAGGGATCTCCATCGGCAGCGCAGACGCATTTCGGCTCGCTGCAATCTGGTTGAGCAGGACCCGTGGCCGGTGATCGCACTGTCCGGGCCCCCGGAGATCCTTCAGTCGCAGGCTCCCTCAGGATGACAACTCATGCGCTGACTCTCGGCTGGCTGTGATTGTCGGCCCCGTGACCCGTGACCTGCGAACAGTGTACCCATGCGCAATAACCCTCCGGCCTCGCCCGGCCGTCCTTCCCGCAAAGGCGGGAATCCAGCGGCCGCGATACAAGGCAATGCAGACTACAAGCTGCAGGCTACAGACTTGCCCGCCCTGACTCTCGAGCTATGTAAAATTCCTAGCGAAACCGGGCACGAGCAGGCGCTGGCGGATTACGTCCAGCAGCGCTGCTTTGAACTTGGCGCTGCTACGGTGCACCGCATCGGCAATTCGGTGATCTGCTGGGACGGTGAGCAGAACGGCGCGAGCGCGCCCGCCGTTGGCCTCGTCGGGCACCTGGATACCGTCCGCTGCGCTGAGCGGCAGGACTACCGCATCGCCGGGGGCAGGGTGTTCGGCTGCGGCGCCAGCGACATGAAGGCGGGAGTGGCGATCATGCTGGCGCTGCTCGAGCGGCGCGAGGAGCTTGCCGGAGCGAGGCCGGTTTGGATCTTTTACGACAAAGAGGAAGGGCCAAACGAGGAGAACGGACTCCAGCCGGTGCTGGATAGCGGGTTGCTGCCGCCGCTGGACTTTGCCTTCGTTCTCGAACCTACCGACGGGGCGCTGCAGCTAGGCTGCATGGGGACCCTGCATGCGAGGGTCACGGTGCGCGGGGTCCGGGCGCATAGCGCGCGGCCGTGGCAGGGCGAGAACGCTATTTACCGCGCTATACCGCTGCTCGAGCGGCTGGCTGCGAGGCAGCGTCGGGAGGTGCGGTACGGCGAGCTCGTGTTCTACGAGGTGATTACCGGCACCCAGGCAGCGACGGCGAACTCGAAGAATGTAGTGCCGGACGCGCTCGAATTGAACCTCAACCACCGGTTCGCGCCCGGGACCACTCCCGAACAGGCGCTCGCCGAGCTACGCGAACTCGTGGGAGATGATGCCGAGATCGAGATCGTAGACTCCTCTCCGGCAGGTGCCGTTTACCTGGATCACCCGCTGATCGAGGAGTGGCGGGTGCGCGAGGGGCTGCCGCTCGAACCGAAGCAGGCGTGGACGGACGTAGCCCGCCTCACCGCCGCGGGAATACCAGCCGTCAACTTCGGCCCGGGCGAGACGGCGCAGGCGCATCAGGCGAACGAGTGGTGCTCGGTTTCGTCGCTTGAGACAACCTACGCCTCGCTGCTGAACTTCTTCCGGGAGAAACGCGGCTGAGCAGAACACGAAGCGGCCCCCGCAGCATTCGCTGCGGGGGCAGAAAAGAGGGGTGCGGCGGGTTTGGCATGTGAGCGGCCGGGCCCGGCGCGTGCGGGGGGCCGGGTCCGCTGCCCCGCCGGGCTACGGCGGGGGTGCTGTTGTTGCCCGGGCCGAACGCCGGTTACCGCGGATTACCCGATACTG
>JBBSMO010000570.1:0-2390 GCA_038233155.1 Longimicrobiales bacterium | reverse complement strand
GGCTCGCGGTGGTCTGCTGCGCCTCTACCAGCCGCCGCGCGATAGTCTGGCGGCGGCGCGACATCCGCTCGCGCTCGATGGGGCGGCCGTCCTCGCGCGCGGGCGATGTAGCGGGGGCCGCCGCTTTCCGCTGCTGGGACGCCGGCGCGGCTTCGGCCGCGGCCGGCGGCGCCGCCGTTTCGCCCGTTCCCTCGAGATCTTCGACGGTGATGCGGCCTCGGGGGCCACTGCCCTGCACCCGCGACAGGTCAATGCCGCGCTCTTCGGCAATTCGCCGCACCGAAGGTGAAGTTGCGCCGCCGGTCCCATTGCCAACGTCGCCTTCCGCGCCCGATGTAGCGGATGCTGGCGGCGGGGTTTTCTCCGCTCCCTGCGCCGGGTCATCTCCGCCGGCGCCCGTCTCCGTGCCCTTGCCCGCTCCTACCGCCGCGGGCGCTACCGCCTCGACGGTGCCCAGCAGGTCGCCGACGCCGACCGTGTCTCCTTCCTGTTTGGAGATGCTCCCCAAGGTGCCTGCTTCGGGTGCCGACACCTCGACGGTGATCTTGTCCGTCTCGAGCTCGACCAGCACCTCGTCGCGGGCGACAGCGTCGCCCTCCGACTTGGTCCAGCGGCCCACAGTCGCCTCGACAACCGATTCACCCAGCGGCGGCACTTTGATTTCAACGGCCATGGTCGCTACGCTCCGATTATGGATTTTAGATTACGGATTTTGGATTCCGGCTGCATTGCCTTTCTGAGCGCAGAGAGGCATCTTTCTCGCGCCGCCCGGAGATCCTTCGGTCGCAGGCTCCCTCAGGATGTTCCGTTACGGAATTCCGAGCGGAGCCTAGTATCTCGCTTGCCACGCAGTTGTCATGCTGAGCGAAGCGAAGCATCTCTGCTCGTTGCCGCCCGGAGATCCTTCGGTCGCAGGCTCCCTCAGGATGACACAAGGCCGGATGCGCTTTCAGGATGATCAACGAGTCCGGCTCACGCTTTTGCCGCCAGCTCGGGCTCATCGGCTTCCGTCATTTCGGCCGAGTTGGCTGGTGCCTCCCAGGCGTCGGCTACGATGCGCGCCTGCTCCGCTGCGTGCCGCTCGGAGCTGCCCTCAGCCGGGCTCGCACGCTCAGGACGGCCGATATAGCGGATGGCGACGTCGTCCGGGGCTACGGCGCTCAGCCGTGGCCCGATGTAGCTCCACGCGCCCATGTTGCTCGGCTCTTCCTGTACCCAGACGATTTCTTCTAACCGGGGCAGGGACGCGAACAGCGCTTCGAGCTCCGCCCGTGGCAGCGGGTACAGCTCCTCTACGCGAGCGAGCGCAGTGGCGGTGGCGGCCTGGCGGGCATCGCTCCCCGCAAGATCCACATACACCTTGCCGCTGCAGAGGAGCAGCCGGGTGATGCCGCCCTCGCGCTCCCCGGCGGTCTCATCCGGGAGAACGGGCTGGAAAGTCCCCTGCGAAAGCTGCTCGATGTTCGAGACCGCCATCGGGTGCCGCAGCAGGCTCTTCGGGCTCATCACGATGAGCGGCCGCGGGTCGGATTCGAGCAGCACTGCCTGCCGCCGCAGCAGATGAAAATACTGCGCCGAGGTGGTGCAGTTCGCAATGCGCAGGTTGCCCTCCGCCGCGAGCTGCAGGAATCTTTCGAGCCGCGCGCTCGAGTGCTCGGGGCCCTGTCCTTCGTAGCCGTGCGGCAGCAGCATCACCAGTCCGGAAGTTTGCGCCCACTTCTGCTCGGCGGACGAGAGGAACTGGTCCACCATCACCTGCGCGCCGTTCGCGAAATCCCCGAACTGCGCCTCCCATATCACCAGCACCTGCGGGTCGAAAACGCTGTAGCCGTACTCGAAGCCGACGACTGCATTCTCGGAGAGCGGCGAGTTGTAGATTTCGAAGGACGCGCGCGCCTGCGGCAGGTGCGCGAGCAGATTAAGCCGCTCGCCGCTCTCTGAGTCGTGCAATACCAGATGGCGGTGGCTGAAGGTGCCGCGCTGCGCGTCCTGCCCCGTCATCCGCACGGGTGTACCCTCGGCGAGCAGCGAAGCGAACGCGAGAGCTTCGGCGTGACCCCAGTCGATGCCGCCGTCCGGCCCGAGAGCCGCGCGGCGCTTTTCCAGCACGTTGCGCGACAGGCGGGTGTTGGGCGAGAAATTATCGGGAATGGCAAGCATGGCCTCGTTCAACTCGCGCAGCGTTTCCGCCGCTACCGCCGTGTCCCTCATTTCCTGGCGCGGCGGGCCCCCGTTGTTGCTGAGCTCGACGGGCGGCGGCAACACGGAATCGCCGATGGAGCTTTGCACGCCCGCAAGCTTCTCGAAGGTAGCCTCCAGCATCTCGGCGGCTTCACCTCCTTGCACCACACCCGCTTCTTCCAGCCTAGTGGCGAGCAGTGCGCGCGCCG
>JBBSMO010000569.1:0-2393 GCA_038233155.1 Longimicrobiales bacterium | reverse complement strand
GCGGGTTCAGCCGCGCCCGCGCCGCGTACAGCGCGGCCGTCCAGGCAGCCGGGCCCGACCCGATGATCACAATCTGTTCAACGTTGTCTTCCGTCATTGCTCTCTGTTCTGAGGTATTCAATTCAAAAGTCCACGATCGCGGTTCCCCCGCCCGCATCTACCCACACATCGCGGCCTTGATCGGCGGCGCGGCGAAACTGTCGGGCATGGAAGCGGGCGTACAGCCCACCCGAAGCAAGCAGCTCCTCGTGCGATCCTTGCTCTACGATGCGGCCCTCATCGAGCACCACGAGCCGGTCCGCGCGCCGCACCGTCGCTAGGCGGTGGGCAATGATCAGGGTGGTGCGGCCGGCGAGAAGGGTGGTCAGCGCATCCTCGATCAGCGCTTCGCTCTCCGCATCCAGGTTGCTCGTAGCCTCGTCCAAGATCAGCACCGCGGGGTCTTTCAGCAGAGCCCTTGCCAGCGCGATCCGCTGGCGCTGCCCGCCGGACAGCTTCACCCCCCGCTCGCCCACGCGGGTATCATAGCCCTTCGGGAGCAGGCGGACGAACTCCTCGGCATGCGCCGCGCGGGCCGCGGCCTGCACCTCGGCGTCACTCGCCCCGGGCCGTCCGTAGGCGATGTTGTCCCGAATGCTGCCACTGAACAGCAGGGTCTCCTGCGGCACCACCCCCACGTGCCCGCGCACGGCTGCCAACTCCGCGTGGCGAATGTCGACGCCGTCCAGGAGAATGCTGCCGCGGTCCGGGTCCCAAAAGCGGGGCACCAGCGAGACCAAGGTGCTCTTGCCCGCACCGGAAGGGCCAACGAGCGCGACCGTTTCCCCCGCCCGCACTTCGAGATCGATGTCGCGCAGCACCCAACGCGGTTCTTCGCCGTTGCTGCTGGCTACATCTGCCGGTGCCGGTGGATAGGCGAACCAGACGCCGCCGAACTGCACATCTCCCCGCACCCGCTTGGGCAACGGCTCGGGCTCCGCCGGCAAAGGCAGTTCCGACCGTACGTCTAGGAGTTGGAACACCCGAGCGGCAGCGCCGGACGCTTCCTGGTACCCGCTCCACAGAGAGGCCAGCGCGCCGACGGCCGCAGCTACAGTGACGGCGTACAGCAGAAAGGCGACGAGCGCGCCCGCGGTGAGCTGACCCTCGAGCACGAGCTGCCCGCCCTGCCAAAGCACGACAACGATACCCCCAAAAGCGGAAAAGGTGATGGCGGCAAAGAAGACGCCTCGCACCACGGCCCGCCGGATCGCGGCTACCACCGCGGCGCGGATCTCGCCGCCGAACCGGTCCAGCTCCGCCTGCTCCTGCACGAAGCTCTGTACTACCCGGATCTGCGAAATGGCTTCCTCGGCAGATGCGTTTGCCTCGGCGATGCGGTCCTGAACCAAGGTGCTCATGCGGCGCAAGCGGCGGCCGAAAAAAAATGCCGCGCCAATCACCACCGGTACCACAAGTAAGGTGGTGATGGTGAGCCGCGGGTGCGTCAGGGTCAGCAGTACCACGGCTCCGCCGAGGTAGAGCGACTGGCGGAGCAACTCGGAAATCTGGTGGGTCAGCACGCTCTGCAGCAGCGAAACATCTGCTGTGAGCCTGCTCATCAATTCGCCCGTACGCCGCTCGGCATAGAAGCGCGGCGGCAGCGTCATCAGCTTTGCGAACAGGTCCAGCCGGAGTTGGGCGATGACCCGCTCGCCCGTAGCGGTGAGCAGATAGGTTTGCCCGAACTGGAATACGGCCTGCAGCGCGAAAAGCCCGAAGAGCGCGAGAGCAATGCGGTTCAGCATGGCTCCGTCGCCCGCGACAAAAGCGGCGTCGAGCAGGTACCCGACGATCTTCGGGAAGGCGAGGCCGATCGCGCTGGTGAGGAGCAGCAGCACCGCCGCAACCGCCAGCGACGCGCGCCACGGTCGCAGACGCCGGAACAGCTCGCGCAACGGCAACCCATCTCCAGAATGTGTGTCTCGGGTCCGCGGCATCGGTCCGGCGTTCACATCAGCAAAGAATCGGGCGGCACCGCCGCCCTTGGCAGCCGCGGAAGCTCCGCGACCACGGGAATATAGCGGCCGGCGCACGGTTTGTCCCGCCGCGGCGTGCGAGCGCGGAATGCGGAAGGGATACCGGCAGCGTCGCTACGCCGTAAAGACGCCCCGCCGGGGCGTCTCCAGCGATGCTGCGGACCCGGAAGGCGGCCGGACGACTGAAGTCGCGGCTGGACCACACGAAGTCCGCCTTCGCGGACTGTGCCTCTCGCCGCCGGCGCTTCCGGGTCTCCCAGCCCGCCGGAACCCCCTCTCCCTACCCCTCTCCCCGCATGGGGGAGAGGGAACTCTGAGCCTTTGGCGGTTCTCCCTTCCCCCCTTGCGGGGGAAGGGCCGGGGAAGGGGGGTTTC
>JBBSMO010000568.1:0-2398 GCA_038233155.1 Longimicrobiales bacterium | reverse complement strand
GAACGCCGCGGCGGGCAAGACAACAATCAACAGCAAGGAATGTAACTGGCATGGGCGGAACAGCGCTGATTATTCAGTTGGTATTCATCATCGCCATCTTTTACGTGCTGATCATTGTGCCGCAACGGCGCGAGCAGAAACGGCACCGGGAATTGCTTGCGGCACTGAAACGCGGCGACTCGGTGGTGACCACTGGCGGTGTGATCGGCGAGATCGTCAGCCTGCGAGCAGACCAGGTTATGCTCAAGAGTGGCGATGCCAAACTGGTCGTGGAACGCGCGCGGATCGCGCGCCTGGCAACCGCACCAACGGAATAACGGGAGGGCGAGAGATGGCGGTTCTCGAGATCGAGCGGCTCGGGTCCAGCGCGCTGCGCGAAAAGGCGGTCGAGGTCCAGGAGATAGACGATTCGTTGCGCGAGCTCGTTCAGGACATGTTCGAAACCATGGATGCGGCGGAGGGCATAGGGTTGGCCGGCCCGCAGATTGGCGTGAATAAGCGGCTGATCGTGGTCGATGTCAAAGAAGAGGGCTCCGAGCGGCTGGCGCTGTTCAATCCCCGCGTCGCGGAAGCAGCGCGCGAAACCGAAAAAGCGGAGGAGGGCTGCCTCAGCATTCCCGGGGTAGCGGCGCCCGTAGAAAGGCCCCTGACCGTGGTGGTCGACGCGCTCGATGCCGACGGCCACCCCGTGCAAGTTTCCGCGGAGGGGCTGCTCGCCCGCTGTCTGCAACACGAAATCGATCATCTGGACGGTGTGCTGTTCGTGGACCGCCTCTCGCCGCTGCAGCGGAACATGCTGCTGAAGAAGTACCGCGCGCTGCAGGCGGAGGAAGAGAGCAAGGATGTCCCAGACAGCCGGGCAAGTCGCGGCCGCGGCCGCTCTCGCCGCAGGTGAGAGTTCTTTTCTGGGGAACTCCGGCCTTCTCGCTACCCGCCTTTCGCGCATTGGGAGAGGAAGGGCATCATGTGGCCGGAGTCGTGACGCAGCCGGACCGCCCCGCGGGGCGCGGCCGTTCGCTGCGCCATTCCGCGGTGAAAGCGGCAGCGTTGGCGGAAGGGGTTCCGGTTCTCCAACCCGCGCGTGCTCGCGGTGCGGAGTTCCTCGCAGCGATCCGTGCCCTCGAGCCGGAGATCAGCGTAGTAGTCGCGTTCGGCCAGATCTTGCCTCAGGAAGTGCTGGATCTGCCGCCGTTCGGCTCGGTCAACATCCACGCCTCGTTGCTGCCGGAGCTGCGTGGCGCCGCACCTGTGCAGTGGGCGATCATCCGGGGGCACGACACGAGCGGGGTGACGTTGATGCGTATGGAGCGGGGCCTCGACAGCGGCCCTATCCTTATTCAGGTCCCGGAGCCGGTGGGCGCGGACGAATCGGGCACCGAGCTGGCCATGCGGCTTTCCGAGATCGGCGCGGAAGCGATGGTCGAGACATTGACGCTGCTCGCAGCGGGTATGCTTGAAGAACGCGTGCAGGACCATGACCGGGCGACCTACGCACCTAAATTGGACCGCGAGACTGCCCGGGTTGACTGGCACCAAAGTGCCGCTGAGGTAGCACGGTGGGTTCGCGGGCTGGATCGGGTGCCTGGCGCGTGGAGCCCGCTCGGGGGTTCAGGCCCAGTCAAGCTGTTTCGCCCCCGCGTCGAGATAAGACAGGGCGAGCCGGGGCTGGTGCTCGCGGCCGATGAAGAGGGCGTGCTCGTCGCCGCGGGCGATGCCGCGGTACGCATCCGCGAAGTGCAGCCGCCTGGCAAGCGGCGGATGTCAGCGGCCGCGTGGGCCAGGGGCAGGGGAGTTGCCGCGGGTGACCGGTTTGGTTGACGCGGCCGGCGAAACCACGGCTCCGCGCATGGCCGCGTACGAGGTGATGCGGGACGTGAGCGGCGGCTGGCTCGCCGACCGTGCCCTGGATGTTGCCACGGTGCGGCTTCCGGCGCGGGACCGCGCATGGGTGCAGGAGTTGGCCTACGGCACGCTTCGCGCCAGAGGCCGGCTGGATCATCTTCTGGCGCAACTGGTGCGCGGCAGGCTCGAAGATCTCGACCCCGAGGTGCTGGACGTGCTTCGGCTCGGCGCCTATCAGATTCTCGAGATGGGGTCGGTGCCTGCCTACGCTGCGGTCTCACAGTCCCGCGAACTGGCGCGTGCGGTGGGTGTCGGGCGCGCCGCCGGCCTCGTGACCGGCGTGCTTCACTCGCTCGCCCGGCAGCGGGACACGCTGCGCTTCCCCTCCTTCCAAGCTGACCCCGCGGGATCTCTCTCGGCCGAGGGCTCGCACCCGCGCTGGTTGATAGACCGGTGGCTCGCCCGTTGGGCGCCGGAAGAAACCCGTGAACTGGTCGAGGCCAACAACCGAAGACCCGAGCTGTTCCTGCGGCCGATTGGGCTCGATGCAGCCGAT
>JBBSMO010000567.1:0-2404 GCA_038233155.1 Longimicrobiales bacterium | reverse complement strand
TCGACAACTACCTGCTGGTGAGCCCCTCGCTGTGGTACGACAACCATATGATGTTTCGCGTCGAAGACGGCTACTCCGCCTCGAGCGACTCGCTGCCGGTCACGCTCTACCTCGCGGCGGGCGAGCTCGAGCGCAACGCACTTCGTGACATGCCTGCGGACCTCCGCGCCTTTGTCCGCCGCATACAAAAACCGGAGACACCGAGGTCTGCGCCAGTACCTCGACATCTCCGGAAATGAAACCCACAACTCCGTTTTTCCGAGAGCGTTGTCCGACGGGCTCCGGGCAATTTATCAGTAGAGCACGGCTGCTACGCCCCTGTTCGGGCCGATTCGGAGAGGTGCCTGCTGCTCCGCCCGTTACTTCCCCTTCCACTCGACGATCTGGATTCGCCTGAGGAACTCGCTGGTGCTATCCAGTTCCTGTTCCCCCGCGGGAAAACCGTTCAGGTCGAAAAAGTGCGCGACGACGGCCGCGTACTGGGGACGGGTGAGACCTCCCGGCGCGTTGAAGGGCATGCTGGTACGGATGAATTCGAACAGATCGTCCGCCGTGCTCCCCGTCCACCGCCGGGTGAAAACCGTACCCTTGAACTGCGCCGGGCTATGGCAGGACGAGCATTCCTGCTGGAACACCTTCTTTCCGAGAGCGGCTTGTTTGCGTGAATACACGCCGTCCGCGATGGATCGTGCTGGGTTCGGCGTCGGTGGCGGCTCCTGCGCACCAGCCGGCAGTGCAACCGCACCGGCTATAAGCAGCGCCAGCGAAAAGCAGATTGGCTTCATCAACATGCCTGAAGGTGAGCGGCTTACGGGATCGAGCCGGGCCATACGGTCCCCTGATCCAAGGCAGGCGCGGGTCCCATGCCCTTGAAGACGAACTTTTGCACCCGCTTCCCTTCGTACGTCTCAGTCGTGTAAATGTTGCCTTTCGAGTCGGTTGCGATGCTGTGGACGGCAAAGAACTGGCCGGGCTGTCGGCCGCCGTCGCCGAAGCTGGTGAGCACCTCGAGCGACTGCCGGTCGATGATGTACACCTTCATGTTCTTGCCGTCGGCCAGGTAGATGAACTTCTGCTCCGGGTCCCGCGAGAAGGCGATGTCCCATACGGAGCCGTCACCCAGCGTCTGGGGTGCGACGAACTGTTCCTTGACGAAGGTGCCGTCGGTGCGGAACACCTGAATTCGATCGTTGGCGCGGTCACAGACGTAGACCAGGCCATCGTTGCTCGGCTCGGCGCAGTGGACGGGGTTGCGGAACTGCTGCGCAGGCGGCGCCTCTGGATCGTACGGGCCCAGGTCGCTGTCACTCGGCTCGTTCCCGTAGGCACCCCAGTACCTCTTGAATTCGCCGGTTCCGGCGTCGATCACCGCGACGCGCTTGTTGCTGTACCCGTCGGCGAGGTACGCCTCGTCACCCCGGGCGGTGAAGGATATCTTCGCCACCCGGCCGAAGCTCTCGCCGTCGTTGCTGTCGGCACCCTGCCCCGGTATTCCGGCCTGCATCAGGAACTTGCCCTCGCGCGTGAACTTCAGCACGTGCGAATCGCCCTGGCCGTTGCCGCCAATCCAGACATTGTCGTGCGGGTCGATCGTGAGGCCGTGGTTGGATGCCGGCCACTCGTAGCCCTCGTCGGGGCCGCCCCACGAGTTGACGAGCCTGCCTTCCGGGTCGAACTCGAGTACATTGGGCGCAGGGATGCAGCATGAACTCGTCTTCGGCTCGGTGAAGGCGCCAATCTCGGTGCGCTCGTTGAAGCTTTCGCGCCGATGGATAACGAAGACGTGATCGCGCGAATCTACCCCCACGCCGATCGCCGAGCCCAAGCTCCAGTGGTTCGGCAGCGGCCGCGGCCAGAGCGGGTCTACCTCGAAAAGCGGCACCTCGGGTCCGTTCTGTGTAGCCGCCGCGTCTACGGCCGCCTGGCCGATGCCGAGCGCGGCGATCAGGGCGAGCCATGCGCCCGCGAACATCCACCTTCGCTTCTGCTTCATTGTGCCGTCTCCCATGCCCGATGCATTATCTGTAGCTTGTCGCAACCCTGCTGCAACTTCAGTCCAACGCCCGTTTCGCGCAACATCCCCCAGAAGATGCCGATAGCGACACCGCTGCAACCGATGCGGTCACTTTTCGCCCTCGCGATCGCCGCGTGCCTGCTGTGGGCTTCGCCCCCGTCACTCGTAGCGCACGAGATTCCGGCAGATGTCACCGTGCGGGCGATGGCGAAGCCTGCAGGCTCGCGGCTGCGACTGCTGCTGCGCGTACCCCTCACCTCGATGCGCGACGTCGAATTTCCGCTTCGCGGCGGCGCCTATCTGGACACCCGGCGGCTCGGTTCGCTGCTCGAAGATGCAGCCCAGCTCTGGATCCGCGACTACGTCCAGTTGTTCGAGGATGGAACGCCG
>JBBSMO010000566.1:0-2410 GCA_038233155.1 Longimicrobiales bacterium | reverse complement strand
AGGTCTCATCACCTCGACCTTCCTCACGCTGATCGTGCTGCCGGTCGTCTACGAGTGGTTGGAGGAGCGGTGGCCCAACTGGGCGGCGAAGTACCATCACCAGGTCCGACGCCGTCGACCAGCGCCTCGGGTGGCGAGGGATCTCGAGACGGCGGGGGCGGGCGACTGACCGACGTTCACATCAGCGGCACTCGGGCACCAAGGGTGCCGCTGATGTATGTAGCCGCGTCCACTCGGACCCCATATTCATTCACTCTGCGGAGACGATTTCATGCAAGCCCAGGCGTCGACGCGACCATCCGTGCGGGGGGTTCCTCTCAGGGCGCCGCGCACGCGGCTACGCGACCTCATCACCCGCGAGCGCTGGATCGAGGTCGCGCGCATCGTCCTCACCGGTCTGGTGATCCTGCTGTACCACGCGCGCCTTGTCCCTCTCCCCGTGCTGCTGGTCGGGGTGGCGTTCGGACTCTATCCCCTCGTCAAGACGGGGATTCTCGATCTGATCCACGAGCGGAAAATCGGTACGGAGATCTTCGTGACCGTCGCCACAAGCATCGCGATGCTGGGGGGCGAGTATGTGGCGGGTTCGGTGCTGCTGGTGATCATCCTGATCGCGGAGCTCATCGCCGAACTGAACACGGAGCGGGCGCGGGCGTCGATCAAGGCGCTGATCGGGAGTGTGCCGCAGGTCGCACTGCTGCGCGAGGCAGGCGGTGAGAGGACGGTTCCGGTGGCGGAGCTTCGGGTGGGCGATGTGGTGATCGTGCGGGCGGGGGAGAAGATTCCGGTCGATGGGGTGGTGCGCGGTGGGGGCGCATCGGTCAACGAGGCACCGATCACGGGGGAGAGCATCCCGAAGGAGAAGGAGCCCGGCAACGAGGTCTTCGCCGGGACGGTGGTGGATCTCGGCGCGGTCGACGTGGAGACCCGGAAGGTGGGCGGCGATACGCTGTTTTCCCGCATCATCGCACTGGTGGAGGGCGCGGAGGAGCAACGGGCCCCCGTGCAGAAGCTCGCCGATCGGGTAGCCACCTGGCTGATGCCCGTCATCCTCATCTTCCTGGTGGGAGTGTATTGGGTCACGCGGGATCTGCGCATGGTGATTACGCTCCTGATCTTCACCTCGCCGGCCGAGCTGGGGCTGGCGACACCGCTGGTGATGATTGCCGCCGTGGCCCGCTCCGCCCGGTCCGGCATCCTGCTCAAAGGCGGCATCTTCCTCGAAGAGCTCGCCAAGGTGGACGTGATCGCCTTCGACAAGACGGGAACGCTCACTCAGGGCAGGCCCGAGGTGGTGCGAGTGGAGCGCTTCGATCCAGACACCCCCGAGCCCGAGCTGCTTCGGCTGGCCGCCGGCGCCGAACGACGCTCCAGTCATCCTCTCGCTGAGGCGGTGCTTGCCCGCGCGCGGCGCGACGAGCTGGACGTGCCGGAGCCCGGCGACTTCGAGGTGATCCGCGGTCGCGGGGTTCGCGCACAGGTCGACGGGCGCTCGGTGCTTGCGGGGAACGCCGCCTTTCTTTCGGACAATGGGATCGAAGTCCCGGTCCTCATGGATGGCGAAGGGCAGACTCGGGTCTATGTGGCTGCGGATGGACGCGCGCTCGGGGTGCTGCACCTCGCCGATCCGGTGCGCGGCGACGCCCGCGACGCCCTCGCCCGGCTCAAGGCATCCGGCATCCGGCGTGTCGTCATGCTGACGGGAGACAATGCGGCCATCGGCGAGCGAATCGGGGCCGAGCTGGGGGTGGATGAGGTGTTTGCCGATCTCCTCCCCGAGGACAAAGTGAATGTCGTCCGCCGGATACAGGCTGAAGGAAGCAAAGTGGCCATGGTAGGCGACGGCATCAACGATGCACCCGCGCTGGCGGCGGCCGATGTCGGGATCGCGATGGGGGTGGCCGGGACCCAGGCTGCCATCGAGGCCGCGGATGTGGCGCTGATGACCGACGACATCGGTAAGATCGCGGAGGCGCGCGCCATCGCCGCCCGGGCATACCGTACGATTCAGGAGAACCTCTTCGTGGGCGTGGGCGTGGTCCATGTGGCGGGAATCATCGCCGCGCTATTCAAGCTCATCGGCCCGATCGAGGCTGCCGTGATCCACCTGGGCCCGGACATCCTGGTGTTTCTGAACTCCGTCAAACTTCTCCGCGTCCGGATTGCCATACCCAAGGGAGACAGCGCGGCGTGAGGAAGTCCGACAACGGCCGCGGGGCTACTACCTCGAGTACGGCGGGCAGTTCGAGTCGGCGGGCGAGGCGACCCGCACCATCGGCCTGCTGTCGCTGATTTCGCTCGCGGCCATCTTCCTGCTCCTCTTCATGGAGTTCGGCTCCACCAAGCAGGCGCTGCTGGTGATGGTGAACCTGCCCTTGGCGCTCGTGGGTGGGATCTTCGCGGTGATCCT
>JBBSMO010000565.1:0-2413 GCA_038233155.1 Longimicrobiales bacterium | reverse complement strand
CGAAGCGTGCGAGCAATTCTTCCCACTGGGCAATGCCCGCCGGCTGTTCCGCGAAGTTGCGGAACGGGTCGTCACTCGCCATCCGGCGCGGCGCCATTGCCGAGGATGTCTGCAATGCGCCCGCCGGCTTGGGCCAGGCGCGTCTCGGCACCGGCTGCATTCAGCCCGGTCATGTGCATCGCGATGGCGAGCTTGACGCTGCCATCCGAACCATCGAGCAACTCGCGCGCTCGCGCGCGGGCGATGTCCAGCACCTCGATCAGAATCCGCTCGCTGCGGTCCTTGAGCTTTTCGTTGGTCGCGCGGAGGTCGATCATCAGGTTGCCGTGCACCTTGCCCAGCCGGATCATGGCGCCGGTAGTGATGGTGTTCAGCACCAGCTTGGTCGCTGTCCCCGCCTTCATGCGGGTCGAGCCGGTCACCACCTCGGGACCGACCAATGGTGCGATCACGACATCACACCTCTCGCGAAGTTCCGGCGGTGGCGGCGTGCAGAGCAGGAAACCCGTGCGAGCGCCGAGCTCGCGCGCCCTTTGGACAGCGCCGTGCACGAACGGAGTGGTGCCGGAGGTAGCGATGCCCAGCACGAAATCCGCGCTGCTGGCGGCGGCCGCGTCGATCGCCGCGGCGCCGGCCTGGGGGAAATCTTCAGCGCCCTCGATGGCCTGCGTCAATGCCGCCTCGCCCCCTGCAATGATCCCTTGCACCATGCGGGGGTCGGTGCCGAAGGTGGGCGGCATCTCCGATGCGTCTAGAACGCCCAGCCTGCCGGAGGTGCCCGCGCCCACGTAGATCAGCCTGCCGCCGCGCCGAAAGCTCTGCTCGGCTAATTCAAGCGCGCGCGCGATCGCCGCCCGTTCCTCGCCCACGGCGAATGCGACCTGTTGGTCCTCCCGGTTGATGAGTTCGACGATTTCCAAGGCAGACAGGCGGTCTATTCCGGCCGATGCCGGGTTGCGCTGCTCGGTAAGACGCTCTTCGGGAGGCGGGGTAGCCTGCATGTACTCGGGAGATGAGGAAGATGCCGCCCGCCGGCATGCGACTGCCGCCGCAGCGAAGACACAATGTTGCAGCGGCAGGGAACCGGCTCGTAGATTGACCCGAAGCTAACGTACTCACCGCCCGGCGGAAAGGTGCCGCCGGGGCGGATCATTGCTCCCGGATACTCTCGGATTCGCTATGGCCGATTGGCTCGCTGGCGCACGGCGCCTTGCTCTCCCGTTCCTCCTGCTCGCCGGGTGCGCACCCGAGCCCGCGGTTGTCCCCTCACCCGCCGCACAGGGCGCCGTTGCCGCTGCGGCCGCGGCCCCGGCCTTCCCGGCTGCCTGGGCGATTCAGCCGCGCGAGGTAGCCCCTACGCTCGCCCGGCAAGGCATGGTAACGACCACCGACCGGGTGGCGAGCGAGATCGGCGCGGAGATCTTGCGCCGGGGCGGCAACGCGGTAGACGCAGCCGTCGCTACCCACTTCGCGCTGGCAGTAGTCAATCCTGAAGCCGGCAACATCGGCGGCGGCGGGTTCATGGTCGTGCGGCTGGCGGATGGCACCGTCGCATCTCTCGACTTCCGCGAAAAGGCGCCGCTGCGCGCCTCGCGCGACATGTTCTTGGATGCAAGCGGCGAACTCACCGACCGTTCTGTCATCGGTCATTTAGCGGCCGGCGTGCCTGGTTCCGTTGCGGGCATGTGGGAGGCGCACCAGCGCTTCGGGTCGCTCCCGTGGGCAGATCTGCTCGCACCCGCGATTGCCCTGGCGGATGGCATTGTCGTTCATGAACGGCTGGCGATGTCGTTGCGCTCGAATGAGCGGCGTCTCGGCCAGTATCCCGCCACAGCCGAAATTTTTCTTCGTGACGGGCGCGCCCCGCGCGTCGGGGAGCGGCTGGTGCAGGCAGATCTCGCCAGCACCCTGCGCCGCGTGGCCGCGGATGGAATGGGCGGCTTCTACGGCGGCCGCACCGCCGAACTCGTAGCCGCCGAGATGGAGCGGGGCGGCGGGCTCATCTCGAAGGAAGATCTCGCCCGCTACCGCGCGATCTGGCGCGACCCGGTAGAATTCGAGTACCGCGGGCACCGCATCATCTCGATGCCGCCCCCTTCCTCAGGGGGAGCGACCATGGCGGAGATGCTCGAGATCTTGGAAGGCTACGATCTGCGTGCGCTCGGCTATCACTCGGCAGAGCACGTCCACCTCTTCACAGAGGCCACCCGCCGCGCCTACGCCGACCGCAACGCCTACCTGGCCGACCCCGATTTCGTGCCGCAGCTAGTCACCGAACTGATCTCCGAAGAGTACGCTAGCCGGCGCCGCTCGTCCATCGATGCGCGGCGCGCCACGCCCTCTTCCGCCGTCGAGCCGGGGCTCGGGCCCGCCGCCACAGGCGCTACCGGTGAAGGAACACACACCACTCACT
>JBBSMO010000564.1:0-2417 GCA_038233155.1 Longimicrobiales bacterium | reverse complement strand
CACGATCACCTGCGAAGTGTGTTGCTCGAGCAGCTCGGCTCGAAGATCCTCTTTTGGCGCGTTCGGATGCGGCCTGGCTCTCCCTTCGCCTACGGCCGCATCGGCGCTCTCGCCGGGATGCCGTGGTTCGGGCTGCCTGGAAACCCCGTTTCCGCCCTGGTCACGCTCGAGCTCTTTGCAATCCCGGCGCTGCTCGCGATGGCGGGCGAGCCGCGCCTTTTTTTACCCACGGTGCAGGCGCGGTTTGCCGGGCACTACCCCGCCGCGCCGGGTCTGGCGCACTTCGCCCGCGTCCGGCTCTCCCCTACGGGCAGCGGCGCGTGGGGGGCGACGCCGACGGGCGCGCAGGGCTCCGGCATTCTCGCCTCGATGTCTGCTGCCGACGGGCTGATGATGATCCCGGCCAATGCAGCCGGTGCGGCAGACGGCGACTTGCTCCATGTCCTAGTGTTGGGCGCCAAACCGCTCGTCGCGACACCCCCGTTCTGAACTGTGCCGGGCTACTCGCCAGAGCCGCCCAGCTTGAACCAGATTTTCACTTTGACCTGATACTCGCGAACATCGGCGCCTTTGATGTAGCCGCGCTGCTCGACCACCTCGAGCCATTCGAGGTCCCGCATCGTCTCGGCGGCACGTTTCACCGCGCCCCGGACCGCATCATCAAAGCTTTCCTGAGATGCACCGACCATTTCGATAGACTTGTATACTTCGCTCACATTGCCTCCGGCAGGTTGTAGAGAGGATATCCCGGCAGCTCGACGGCGCAAGCGGCGTTCCAACGCACCGCCTTCGCTGGCCCCTTCTCCCCCGAGAACCCCCTCTCGCTACCCCTCTCTCCGCAACGGGAAGAGGGAAGGGACTGCCCCGGTACCCGCGGGGATTCAGCGGCGGATGCTCGACCGGCTACGTGCAGCGCTCATGGTGAAGCCAGCGAAACCGCCCTTGCGACCGCGGGTGCAGCGGTTGTCATCCTGAGCGCAGCGAAGGATCTGCTGTTGCCGACGGCGAGGAGCCGCACGGAAGGTCGTTCCGGGCTACGCGCGCGACATCCCCAGCCCTCGCCCGCAGATAACCCCCGCAGCCCAACGACTGAAGTCGCGGCTGGAACCACATCAAGGCCGCCTTCGCGGACTGATACCCTCTCGACTCCTTCGGATCTCCCAGTTCGCCACCTGTGGCGGTTCTCCCTTCCCCCCGAGGACCCTCTCTCCCTACCCCTCTCCCCGCAAGGGGGAGAGGGAATTCTGCACCTTCGGCGGTTCTCCCTTCCCCCCTTGCGCGGGAAGAGCCTGCCCCGGACTTGATCCGGGGGCCGGGGAAGGGGGGTCTGAACGGCCGGGCACAGGGGGGTTCTGAAGCGCCTGCGAAGGGTGATTCTCTGAAACGCGGCGCTCGAGCGCCGCGCCGCGCTGGAAGATGCGGTCGTTGCCGTCTGGTGACTTCCAGCAATCAAGAGCCGCCGCGTGCAACCTGCCGTTGCTCGCTAGCGTCGTCGCCCACGGCTCGACCGGTTCCCCCGCCAGAGTGCTCAAACGGCCCCCCGCCTCCCGGATGATCAGCGGCATCGGAGCGAGGTCCCATTCGGCGCCACAGGCTGGGTCGGCGTACAGATCCGCATCTCCCGTCGCGATCAACGAATAGCCGAAGCAATCGCCCCAGGTACGCGCGTAGCGGGTGCGGTCCACAAGACGCCGCCAGCCGGTCAGGCCGGGCTCGGTAGCCCAGTCACGCCAGTATTCCAGACCGGAGGTGACGAGGCGCGCCTCGGCTAGCTGGTCACAACTCGAGACCCGGGCACGGCTGCCGTTCATCCAGGCACCCGCTCCCGCAGCCGCCGCCAGCGTACGCGCCAGAGCGGGCAAGTGGCAACAGGCCATCACCGTCGCACCCTCATGCTGCAACGCGACGAGCACGCCATACAGCGGCACACCCGCGGCGTACGACCGCGTTCCGTCTATGGGGTCTACGATCCAACGCCACGCGCCGCTGCCAACGCGCGCGCCGCCCTCTTCGGCCAAGATGGCGTCATCTGGGTAGCGCTCGCGGATCGCTTCGATGATGAACGCTTCCGCCGCTTGATCAGCCCGCGTGACTTCGCTCCCGTCGGCCTTGAAGCCTACGCTCGAGCGGCCGAAATCCCGCAGGGTGATTGCCCCCGCACCCTCCGCGACGCGGGTGGCGAAAGCAAGCAGATCATCGAGGTCTCTGGAGAGCGTCACGGGCGAGGAAAGGGAGCGAGAAAGGACAGAAAGGCTGTTGAAGATTAAGCTGGCAGACCGCGACAGAAACCTATCACCGCGGCAACCCCGCGGAATGGTTGAACGTCAACTCAGCGGGATACCCAGCGGCTGCCTCGCAGCCAGAAGCGCAGCGGCCAGTCCGCCGCGCGAGTGATCCCGATGCGGGGGCCGCGCTGT
>JBBSMO010000563.1:0-2418 GCA_038233155.1 Longimicrobiales bacterium | reverse complement strand
GATCTGGAGATCACGCTGCAGCTCGCGGTGCTCGAAGCGACGCGCCGGAAGCACGAGTATGCGGGTCTCGAGCATTTGCTCTTCGCCCTCCTCCACGATGCTCCGACCGTCGCAGCACTCGGGCAGTGCGGCGTCTCGATTGATTCTCTTCGCGACGATCTGGACGCCTACCTGCGCGAAGAAGAGGAGAATATCGCAACGGAGGGAGAGGCGGCCGGCGCCACGCTGACCTTCGGGTTTCGCGGCGCCGTACAACGGGCGGCGCTGCAGGTTGCCCACGCCGGCCGCTCGCAAGTCACCGGCATGCATGTGATCGCCGCGCTCTTCCAGGAATCGGATTCCCATGCGGTGTACCTGCTCGAGCGGCAAGGATTGACGCGGCTGCGGGTGATTCAGCACATGTCCCACGCGCCCCGCGCGGCGACGGCGCCTCCCGCATTCACCGCTCATCCTGCCGGGGAGCGGGAAGAACCGGGCGAGCGCCGGCAGGAATCGGAAGAAGCTTCACCGGCCAACCGTGGCGACGCCCTCAGTCGCTTCACCGTGCTGCTCAACGACGGCGCAGCGGAAGGCCGCTTCGATCCCCTCATCGGGCGCCAAACCGAGCTGGACCGGCTGGTCCGCATCCTCAGCCGCCGTACCAAGAACAACGCGCTGCTCGTGGGAGATCCCGGGGTGGGAAAGACCGCGCTAGTGGAAGGGTTCGCCAGCCGCGTCGTTGCGGGCGAAATTCCCTCGGCGTTGCGCGATGTAGAGGTATTCGCTCTGGATTTGGGCGCCCTCCTCGCCGGCACCCGGTTCCGCGGCGACTTCGAGGAGCGGCTGCGGGCGACGGTGGCCGAGTTGAAGGAGCGGCCGCACGCGGTGCTGTTCATCGACGAAATCCACACGCTCGTGGGCGCTGGCGCTACCGGGGGCGGAACGGTGGACGCCTCGAACCTGCTGAAACCGGCGCTCACACGTGGCGAGATCCGCTGCATTGGCTCGACAACGTGGGAGGAGTTCCGCTCGCACTTCGAGAAAGACCGGGCGCTCGCGCGGCGCTTCCAAAAAATAGAAGTCAATGAACCCACGGCGGAGGAAACGCTCGCGATTCTGCAGGGAGTCCAGCCACGGTTCGAGGAGTTCCACGGTGTGCGCTACACTGCCGGGGCGCTCGAGGTGGCGGTAGCCCTCTCCGCACGCTATCTGCACGACCGGCGGCTACCGGACAAGGCCGTTGACCTGCTGGATGAGGCCGGGGCGACGGCAAAGCTCGCTGCGCCGCCCGGCGGCGTGACCCCGGCGGTTGTCGACACCGACGCCATCGAGCGCGCGCTGGCCGCCGCGGCCGGGATTCCCGCGCCCACCGCCAAGAGCTCGGACATCGAGCGGCTGCGCTCGCTCGAGCCCGAGCTGAAAGAACGGGTGTTCGGGCAAGACGCAGCCGTCGGGCAGCTCGCCGCCGCCGTCAGGTTGTCCCGCGCGGGGCTGCGGGACGCGGAGAAGCCCGTCGGCTCGTATCTCTTCACAGGTCCGACGGGTGTGGGCAAAACGGAAGTAGCGCGCTCTCTTGCCGCCATTCTAGGCGTCGAGCTGATCCGCTTCGACATGAGCGAGTACGGGGAGCGCCATACCGTTTCCCGCCTCATCGGCGCACCGCCCGGCTACGTCGGCTTCGACCAGGCGGGGCTGCTCACCGAGGCAGTCACCCGCTCTCCCCACTCGGTGCTGCTGTTGGATGAAATCGAAAAGGCCCACCCGGACATCTTCAACCTGCTGTTGCAGGTGATGGACTACGGCCGCCTCACCGACCATAACGGCAAGCGCGCCGATTTCCGCAACGTCATCCTGATCATGACGAGCAACGTCGGCGCGCGCGAAATGGCCCGCGGCCACGCCGGGTTCAGCGACGCAGCGCACGGCGGCGAAGACGAGCGCGCCTTTCGCGACACCTTCACCCCCGAGTTCCGGAACCGGCTGGACGCGCGCATCCCCTTCGCAGCTCTCTCGCACGAGGCAATGCGCCGCATCGTCGGGCGTATGCTGGGCGAGCTCGGCGATATGTTGCGGGAGCGGGCCGTCGGTCTCGCGTACTCCGACGCCGTCGTAGACCATCTCGCGCGCCGCGGCTTCGACCCCGCCCAAGGCGCGCGCCCCCTTGCGCGGCTGATCCAGGAGGAGATCAAGCGCCCGTTAGGAGAAGAACTGCTCTGCGGGGGGTTGGCGGGGGGGGGAACGGCAACGTTGGCCCTGGATGAGGGAGAATTGCGCCTCGAGGCGCAGCCGCCTGCGTCGTAGCCTCACCTGCTACGAAGCGGGGCTCCGGGCCCAAGCCAGCGAAACAGTGCCGCCCACAATCAGCACCATCCCAAGCAGCGCGAGCGCGTCTGGGAACTCCGCGAAGAACAGCATCCCCCACACGCTCGCGAAGACGAT
>JBBSMO010000562.1:0-2426 GCA_038233155.1 Longimicrobiales bacterium | reverse complement strand
TCGATCGTCTGCGTCGCCACGACGACGAGCGGCCGAGCGTCGGGATCGCGCACGCGATCCGGCGCCACCCGCTTCTGGATTCGGGAGAGCGTGGTCTCCTGGTCGAAAGGCCGCATCCTGCCGGTGATCAGGACGGCGTCGAAGCGCGGGTCCTGCAGGAGTCCCCACGCACGTCGCGCGGTATCGACCCGGTTGACCACGACGGCGACCGCCTTCCGTCCCTCCGCGACCATTTCGCGTGCGTGCCGCGCCGCCTGCTCGGCAATGGCCCGCCGCTTCGTCGCCTCCGCCGAGCGCGCTTTCACCTCGACGAGGTTGAGCGCCGCGGGTTTGCGAGCCTGCAGGACCCGCGAGAGCCGCTCGTTCTCACGGTCTGCATCAGTCAACCGGAACACCTTGGGATGCGACGCGGCGCCGCTGACCCTGGGTTGCGGATCGCTCGTCTCGGTCTCGGCGCCGTCGTTGCCCGTGGATGCCCCGACAATCGTTCTGCCCGGTGTCGCGGAGAGCTCCACGACCTGGAAGCGCCGGGGAATCTCGCTCCCTCCCTCGCGCTCGCGAAGGCGCTGGAGCTGCGCGAGCACTTCGGCGAAGGGGCGGGCTAGATGCACTTCGTCGAGAAGGAGGAGTGTGTCGCACCCGAGCAGCCCCGCATGGAGCGGCCGCATGCGATCACTCAATCCGTAACCACGGAAGAAAAGGCGTGAGCCCACCTGATCCACGGTGCTCCCCGCGAGCACGGGCACGTGTGGATATCTCGCCCACGCATCGCGACGCACCACTCCTCCGCGCAGGATCTCCGTATGGAGAATAGGCGCGCCTTCTCCGACGATACGGTGCAGAGCGTCGCGCATTCCTGTGAGAGCCGCCCGCTTCTCTGGTGAGTCCGCCTGATCGGCGCTGTGGAGGGCGTTCAACAGGGTCACTGCGCGACCGCCGACCTGGTCCACGATCACCCGCCGATCCACCACCATGATGACACGGCGGGGAGCGGTCCGCCCACCCTCGGTTGCCAGGTGATGCAGAGCGATGTCGAGGACCGCGGTCTTCCCTGAACCAGTCGGAATGTCGAGGACATCGGGCCACCCCTCTTCCCGCACCACCCGCGAGAGCTCCGACTGCCAAGGATACGGGCGATAACCCCAGACCGCCTCGAAGAAGTCGTCGAAGGCGATGCTCATTGCGCCTCCCGCACGGGCGCGCAAAGCCCGATGCCGAAGTAGCGCCCCGCGCCGAGAAGCACCGGCCCGTGAACCGGCTCGGGAAACAGGATCTCCGCATGGGTGCAGACGCGGCGAGGGCCGTTCCCCGTGTCGGGGAAGGGCATGAAGCGATGGGCCGCGGGGGCGCCGTTGAGCAACGAACGCCGATGGATCCAGACCGCGACTGGGTCGGGTAGCTCGACGTTTCGGCAGGCGGCGGCGATCGTCTGCTCCGCCGCTTCGGCCGCTTTCGCGGCCTGCTCCGGGTCCCTGCTGTTCAGGTTGCCGGGGTTCCGCCCGAGCGCGACGGCGGTCGCGGTATACCAGTGGCGGGACGGCTTCGTCCAGCGGGAGGGCAGGAGAGTGGCCCGCTCTGACCGCTCGCGGAGCCGGCGGAGATGAACGACGCCGCGTTTGCCCAAGGTGAGACGGAGCGGAGGCGGTGCGGCACTCGCGGGCGGCCCGCCGCCGGACGACTGCGCTTCCACCTCCGCCCGATGAATCGCCTCCAGAAGAAGGTCGCGCGCACGGGTCCCGAATTCGCGCGGGGGAATCAGCGCGAGTCCCAGAATGGAGCCCGTTGAATACGGGTGTCCGACGTTCGCGAGCGGGACGTACGCGAGATGGGGCACGGTGGCCGGTGCGCCATCCTCGCGGTGCCCGGTGAGTATTTCCGGGCTACGCGCGGGGTCGATGTGGCGAAACAGTGTGCCCCGCATCGCTCTGGCGACCTGCTGCGCCAGCGAGAGATCGAGAAGCCTCCGGCGCTCTCCATCGCTCGGTGCGACGACCTCGAAAATGATCCACTCCTCCTCCTGGTGAGAGAACACACCGGATGGAGCATGCGCCGATTCCGTGGCGGCGACGTCGAGGTACCGTACCTGCGCCGCGGGGAGTACTCGCTGCTCCACCTGCCGGTGAATTGCGTGCGCCTCACTCAACCGTGCCAACTGCCCGGGTTCGGGAACCCGTAGGAACTGCGATCCACGATCGCTCGGAACCCAGCGTTTACGGGTTCCCGCCTGTACCGCCTCGGCCAGCACGCGCATCGACACCAGCGATGAGCTGTGCCCCAGGCGTGCGACCCGCGCGACGACCCGGTCGAGTGCCTCGATGAGATGCGGATCGGGAGCCGTGTTCCACTGAAGATGAACCACATCGTCCTCCGGGATCGTCACGGGAAAACTTCGGGGTTGCGGCTTCAATCGCCGGTCCAGCACTTCG
>JBBSMO010000561.1:0-2438 GCA_038233155.1 Longimicrobiales bacterium | reverse complement strand
CGCCTGACCCGCATCCGGTAGCACGCCACCGGACACACACCACACGCACACAGAAAGGGAGCGGGGCCGCGATGATTCGCGGCCCCGCTCCCTTTCTGCGATCTACCCCCGCCCCGCGCCTACTGCAGGCCGCCGCCCGTGTTGCCCGTACACCGCGCGTAGTCGCCGGGACCCTCCACATCCAGCCCCGCGGACCCCGTAGCGCCCGAGTTGTCGACGAAAACCGCCGTCACCGAGATCGTCTCGCACCGACCCGGCACCACCCGAATCGTTTGCGGTCCGACCACCCCCTCGACGTACGACGCCATCTGATTCGGACTCGCCCACGTTGCCCGATGCAACACCGACCACCGCGTGATCCGACGAATCGTACCATCATCCTGCTGATCCGTCAGATACGCCATGTCGTTCGCGTCGATGTCCAAGCGCGCCGTCGGTTTACCCATGAACCCGGTCACCACGCTGTACCGATGATAGTTCGGCAGATCCTGCCCCCAAACGTCCGAGGTCACCGACGATTGCGTGACGCGACCCCGCACGTCCTCAACGAAATACACCATCGCCTGAAGCGTGCCCTTCAGTTCATTTGGATTGTCAGCGTACTCGTACCACTGCACCATCGTACCCCCGCGGCCGTCGCTCACCACGATAGCGTACTCTTGATTGTGTAAAAGCGAACGGACCCGGGTCCGATCCGGTACAAGGGGTTGCGAGACCAACCTTTACCGTAGGAGAACCATGGATCTGTTCGCACCGAAATCTAACACGCTGGACGTCGAGATTGAAGGCCGGGGGCCGCATCTCTTTCGCCCCGAGGACTACCGGAGCTGGATCGAAGGCCAGGTCCGCGCGGCGGTGAAAGTGGTCCTGGAGGAGATCCTCGAGGCCGAGATCGCCGCGCACCTTGGGGCGGCTCCCGGAGAGCGCACCGAGGGGCGCGAGGGCTACCGCAACGGCAGCTACACGCGGGGGCTGGTGAGCCGCGTCGGAGCGCTGGAGATCACGGTCCCTCGCGATCGGGAGGGCAGCTTCCGACCGGGTGTCTTCGAGCGGTATCGCCGCATGGAATCTCCCCTGGAAGAGGCCCTGTTGCGGGCCTACCTGGAGGGGATCAGCACCCGGCGGGTGGGCGACATCGCGGAGGCGCTCTCCGGCGAGGGCCTGAGCGCCTCGACAGTGAGCCGACTGAACGGCCGCCTCTCGGAGCAGCTCCAGGAGTGGAGAGAGCGGCCGCTCTCGGGAGCTTATCCCTACCTGTACCTGGACGGCATCAGCCTGAGGGTGCGCTGGGGCGGCGCCAGCGAGCGAGTCAGCGTGCTGGTGGCGATCGGGGTCACGCAGGAGGGGTTCCGCGAGGTGCTGGCCTGCGGGGCCGGCTTCCGGGAATCCGAAGAAAGCTGGCGAGGGCTGCTGCGCCGCTTGAGCGAGCGGGGTCTGCAAGGCGTACGCCTGGTCATCAGCGACGCGGGCGCCGGGCTGAAGGCAGCGATGGCGGACTTCCTGCCCAGGGCCCTCTGGCAGCGCTGCTCGGTGCATGTGATGAGGAACGTGCTCGATAAGGTGCCCCAGAGCAAGAGAGCGGAAGTAGCGGCGGCGCTGAAGACCATCTGGCCCCAGGAGAATGCCGCGGAGGCGCGGCACAAGGCGGTGCGGGTGAAGGAGCAGTTCGGGCGGAGTCTGCCGGCGGCGATAGCGCACGCTGGAGGGGGCACTGGAAGACAGCCTTGCCTTCTACGCCTTCCCTCGCGAGCACTGGAAGATGCTCCGGACCAACAACCCGCTGGAGCGCCTGATGAAGGAGATCCGCCGCCGCACCAAGGTGGCCGACCAGTTCCCCAGCGAGGAAAGTGCCCTGCTGCTGGTGAGCGCCCCGCTGAAGCGGATCCACGAGACCTGGGCCGAACGCCGCTACCTCGACATGGCCCCGCTCCACGAGGTGGAGCACGACGGCGCGGCTCAGGCGGCCGCCTGAGCTGAACACGGCATCCCAGCACCGGATGGTTTTTACACACAAAGCGTTGCGCTACCGGCCAGCGCGCCTGCCGCGCGGTCTTGAGATCCATGCCGTAGTTGGTCCAGAGCGCAGGCGCTTCGCGCTCACTCCCAAGCCGGATCCTCACCTCGGCACCTGCTTTGGCAACGTGCACGTGCCGGGGCTCGTAGTCATCCGTGTAGATGAGGACGGAGAAGCCGGAAGCGCGAAGCACGGTGGGCATCGGTGGAGTATAAACCCATCGGTGGGTTTATTCAATGCTCTGTGGGCTTCACCCCGCGTGAGTGGACATCGAGATAAGGGTGGGTATCTTCCCGACCGGGAGGTGATCCAAGGGACAGCCCCGGCTGTTCACCCTTGAGCGAGGGGCCGAATAGTGGTGCGAAGCAGAAGTTCGTTGGCAGTACCGGGCAACTGACTCGAGGATCTCGTCCGCGGTCTTCGT
>JBBSMO010000560.1:0-2441 GCA_038233155.1 Longimicrobiales bacterium | reverse complement strand
TGCTGAGCGCTTGGTCGGTGCGGCCGAGCGCTACGTTCACCGCGACGATCTGCCGGTACACGTCTGCCCCGAGCGAATCGCCTCGGGTGGTGAGGACACGGTCATACGCTCCAAGCGCCGTCTCGAAGTACGGGATTGCCGTGGCGGCATCGGCCTCCGTAGTGACCTTCTGGCCGGCGGCGGTCGCTACTTGGGCGAGATACTGCTGGTAGTCCAAATTATCGAGATTCTCCGAAGCCGCTGGAGCCAACACCTCGTATGCGGAGACATAGTCGTCAGTTGCGGCGATATCACCCGCCACCTTCATCCGCACCGTGGGGTCGCCCGGGTTCAGTTCCATGTAACGCAAGTAATAGCCAGTGGCCTTCTCCGTCTGGCCAGACTTGCTGGCTGCGAGGCCGGCGCCGAGCAACGCGTTGGTGTTGTTCTCGTCTATGCGCAGAACCTCGTCGTATATGTCCAGCGATTCCGGAACACGGTCCAGGTTGTAGAGCGCTGTCGCCTTGCTGTACAACGCGGTGGTGTTCCCCGGAACGACGGCGAGCGCGGCGTCACAGGTCGCGATTGCTTCCTCGTACTGCTGGGTGCTGATCTTGTCGTTGCAGAACACCGCCTGCCGAATGCCTTCGATCTTCTGCTCGAGCCCGCTGAAGATGTTCTGCGCGAGCGCTTTCGGGTCTGCACCCGTGGCCCCGTCTACGGTGAACTCGTCGCCGCTGCGAACGTCTACGAAGCGCACATCGGCTTCCAGGCCGCTGCCGTTCTGCTCGACGGTGCCCCAAGCGGTGAGCTCGGCCCCGATCAACTGCGCGAGCTGACGCGCGGTGACGGCATCGAGTTGCTCGACGTTGTTCTTCTTCATGGCCGAGCGGTATTCTTTCTCCGGCACCGCAGTGTGGGTTGCCATCCCGGAAACGAGCGAGCGCAGGTTGTCGGAAACGGACTCGCCCGCTCTGGCGGAGGCGCCGCCCTCTACGGCCATGGCGGGGATCAAAATCCGGTAGCGGCTGCTCGAGCCGCCGCTGGCGGAACCATCGGCGGGATCACCCATACCGGCACCACAGGCGGTGGCCGAGACAGCAACGCCGGCCAGAAGCAGAGCACGAGGAACGACTCGTAGCATCGAAACAACTCCGTCGAAAGGGAAAAGACGCACCAACTTGAAAGTGTCTGCGTGTGTAACCCCGCACCGCCACGAAGGTTCGAGCGTACGTACGAATACGCCCGATGAAGCCGCGCCGGAAACCGGCATGGTCTTCACCAGCGGTTCGCAGCCGGAGGACAAAGGCCGCCGGCGCGAGCGCTCCGGTGTTAGGTGCGGGACTACGCCACGCCGAAAGATTGCCCCGAGCGGGGGCAGCGTCAAGAGGCCGGGCGGGCGGCAGTCGCAGCGGAGTGGAAATTAACGATGATTTCCGCCGCAGGCAGGAGGTCGGGCAGTGCGATGGTGCGGCGAACGCCGCCCTCTCCATCGACGATCAACACCACGCCGGAGACGGGAGATGAGCCGGTGTTGCGGACAATGGCCGAGCGCGCTCCGGCGGCTACGCGAATCTCGATGCGGGCCCGGGCGCGCCACCATTGCGCGATGTCGCCAGCGGTTGCGGTCCATACTGTGGGTTCGCGACTCAACTGCTCGGTCACGGCCCGCACGACCGGGAGCATTTCTTCGCGAGCCAGGAGAAGCGAGTGGAAGCTGAAGATGAACAGCCCGCGGTTCGCGCGTGCGATGGATAGTTCCTTGGCGAAACTGGCCGCGATGTGATCGGGTGAACGGAGGCCGCCGCGGTTGACGATGGCAAAGTCGTCCGGGGACGAGCGCCCTAACAGCACCACCGTATCCCTGCCTGCCGGGATCAGCTCTGGCGCCGCGGCCCGCCCGCGGTTTGCCGCGACGATATACTCTCCGCCGGCAGCCGCCCATGCGGCTACCGTGGCCAGGTCATACCTTTCGCCGGGTGGACGAAGTCCAACCGCGGGCTCGCCGGCGAGTGCGTGTAGTTGCTCCCGCGCCGCTTCCAACTTTGACCGTTGGGCGGCTTTTGAAAGTTCTGCGAGTGGTTCGTGATCTGAAGTGTGGGTGCCTACTTCGCCGAGCGCGGCCAGCCGCCCGGTAGTGGCGGGGTGAGCGCGTGCCAAGTCTCCCACGATGAAGGAACTTTGTGGGAGGCCCGCAGCGGCAACCACCGCGGCGGCGGCAGCCGAGCGGGCGAACTCATCCTCAACGTCCTGAGCGATCAGCGCTGCCGCTTCCGCACCGTTCGGCCATGCGGCAACGTGCACGACCGGCCGCCCTGCCGCCCACAGCAAGGCGTTGGCAACTACACCGCGCCCGATGGCGGTGCTCCACCCCGGAACGATTTCGGCGAGCCCGAAGCCGAACGCCACGACGCGCCCGCCGCCGGCCGTGGCTCGCGCCACCGCTCCAGCGAAATAGGCAG
>JBBSMO010000559.1:0-2463 GCA_038233155.1 Longimicrobiales bacterium | reverse complement strand
TTCTGGCTGGTCGCTGTTGCCACCGGCCAGCACAGCCTGGTCTTCGCTACCTATTCCTGCCCGGCCGGCCTGGAAGACGGCGACCGCGGCGATGTTGCCCAGATGCTCCGCTCGCTACGCCTCGATACGGGATGAGGCGCCACTTCCGCTCACAAGACTAGGAATCGATCATATGCCCTTGCAAGCCGGTGAAAAAGTGCCCGCAGTAACGCTGCTGTCGCACGATCTGCAGCAGATCGAGCTGGGCGGCGCCCCCGGCCGGCCGCAGTTGGTTCTCTTTTTTCCGCTCGCTTTCACCAGCACCTGCACGGAAGAGATGTGCACGGTGAGCGAAGACTTCGCGGCGTACGAACAGCTCAATGCGGATGTCTATGCCGTCAGTGTCGACTCCCCCTTCGCTTTGCAGAGGTTCCGGGCCGAATGCGCGGCAGAGTTCCCCTTTCTCTCCGATTTCGATCGCGAGGCTAGCATAACCTTCGGCGTGCTGCGCACCCAGCCGCTACGGTCGGGGCTGCGCAACACCGCGGACCGCGCCGCCTTCGTCATCGGCGCCGACGGGGTGGTGGTGTACGCGTGGCACTCGGACAATCCGGGCGATCTGCCCCCGTTCGGCGAGATCAAGGAAGCACTGCGAACGCACGCGTAAAAGATTTCGGGGGTCGGGGCACCGTGCGCGCCGCCAATTCGTGATTCCCTTGTCGCACCCGCCCTGCTAATCCTGAAAGCGCACAGCGGTCCCGCTCGCGCTGACCATGAGCATGCCGCCGCCGCTGCCGCCCAAGGTGATGGTCTCGTAGTCGAGGTCGACGCCGACAATGGCGTTCGCGCCGCGGCCGGTAGCCTCTTCGACCATTTCGCGGATCGCGATCTGCTTCGCCTTGCGCAGCTCCTGCTCGTACGCCGCGGACCGGCCCCCGACGATGTCGCGGATGCCGGCGAAGAAGTCACGGAATATGTTGGCGCCTAGAATCGCCTCTCCGGAAACCAGGCCGTAGTACTCCTGAATCGGGTGGCCATCTATGGTATTGGTGGTCGTGACCAGCATCTGCACCTCCTGGGTTCGGGGAAAAGGGGGAATTCGGGAAAGCGGGGATCCACAGTATCAGCCGCCCAGCGTCCGCAGGCGAGCATCGAGATCATTCAGCAGGTCGCGCGGGTGGTCGTACACGGCAGTCGCACCCGAGAGATCATCATCGTTCCACCCGCCGCTCCGCACTCCTAGAATGCGCACGCCAGCGCGGCGCGCGGCCTCTACATCGTACGGAGTGTCGCCGATCATGAATACCGCGGCAGCGGGCTCTCCGGTTTTGTCGAGCGCGGCCCGCACGATTTCGGGATCGGGTTTGCTCTCTTCGGCGTCGCTCGCAGTGGTCGCATCTGCCGGCCCGACGAGATCGCCGACCCCCGCCTGCCGGAGCAGACCCTCCAGGTCTTCACGCTTCGCGGAGGTCGCAATCACCAGCTTCAAATCGCGAGCGAGCAGAGCTTGCAGCAGCTCGCGCGCGCCGGGCGTCGGCTCGATGGTGCGGAGGTAAGCGTCGCGGAAGATCTCCCCCTTCCGCTCTGAAAGCCGCTGCCCTACCGGCGAATCCTGCTCTAGGCCGGTCACGCGCGGCAACACGCGGTCGCCGCCCATTCCGATCAGGGGCCGCACCTGATGAAAGGGCATCGGGTAGCCTAGTTCGCGCCCCGCATCCTCATACGACCTGGCATGCGCATCGTTGCTGGCGATCAGCGTCCCATCCACATCTAAGATCACCGCACGGATCTTCATGCGGAACCGGCGCGGCTACGAGCAGAGGAGCAGGCGATCTCCATGACGACTATAAGGTGCGGGTGGAAACCAAAGCCGCCGCACCCTCTGCAAGGTTGGGTCCCCGCCCCGTGCAGACGCCCCGCCTTCGCGGGCTGCGGCTGCTGGCACCACGCGGCTCCAACGCAGCTCGCACCCGCGGGCTCCCTGCGGCGAACCCTGGATTCCGGCCTTCGCCGGAATGACGGCGAAGGCCGGAAGGCGCCACGGCCCTCTCGGTTCCGTCCGCGAGGACGGGCAGTGCCCTGCCGGGGGTTGCATACCCCCGGCAAAGCCGGCGGCGGTGCTGGTAACCGGCGTTGCTGCAACCGGCAGAGGCACACCCGGCACCCGCAGGAGATCCCTTCGGCAAGCTCAGGGCAGGCTCTTCGTCGCTCCGCTCCTCAGGATGACAGACGCTTTTTTTCCCGCCTTCATCCATCCCGCATTTGGTCCCGCCTACCGCTGCCGCAGGAAGATATCGCCGTTGACGGGTACGGCGCCGACGCCCCTGCGTGCGGCGCCGCGGATCTCGAGGTCGGGGCGCCAGCAAAACGTTTACACGGCCGCCGGCAGCGGCCAAATCACCCGCCGCACCCGCCATAGCAGCAGCACCGATGCGGATGCGAGCGCCACCGCCATTCCGGCCCACACGCCGACGGGGCCAAGCG
>JBBSMO010000558.1:0-2474 GCA_038233155.1 Longimicrobiales bacterium | reverse complement strand
GAACCAACACGTATCGCAACCCGCCCGTGCTGCTGCCCGGGTGGCGTCATCTCGATCAACTCTCCGTTCACGAGTTCGCGGCGCACGCCGTCGTCCGGCATCGCGAGAAGGTCCTCCGCCGTCACCTGTTGCAGTTGCGTAGCCATGGATTCACCCTGTCTTCATCGTGAAGCGGTTCGGCTCCGGCCCTCCCGCGGCCCGCTAAGCCCCGAGCGAAGCCGAAGGGACGAAGCCGGAAGCTTACCCCGCCGCCGCCAGCATTTGTGCAAGGTAGTGGCCGGTATACGACCCGGCGACCTCGGCGACGGCTTCCGGCGGCCCCTCGGCGACCAGGCGGCCGCCGTTGACGCCGCCGTCCGGGCCGAGGTCGATGATCCAGTCGGCGGTCTTGATCACATCCAGGTTGTGCTCGATTACCAGCACCGAATTGCCCCTGTCCACCAGGCGGTGCAGCACCTCGAGCAACATGCGTACATCCTCGAAATGCAGACCCGTGGTCGGTTCGTCTAGGATGTAGAGGGTGCGGCCGGTCGCGCGCTTCGCTAGCTCGGTGGATAGCTTCACGCGTTGCGCTTCTCCGCCAGACAAAGTGGTTGCAGGCTGACCGAGCTGGATGTAGCCGAGACCCACGTCAGACAGAGTGGTAAGGTGCCGCTTCAGCCGCGGCACGGTGCCGAGCGTTTCGAGTGCCTCATCTACCGTCATTCCGAGCACATCGGCTACCGTGTGCCCCTTGTAGAACACCTCGAGGGTTTCCCGGTTGTACCGCTTGCCCTTGCAAACATCGCAATGCACGTACACGTCCGGCAGGAAGTGCATCTCTATCTTGATCAGACCATCGCCCTGACACGCTTCGCAGCGGCCGCCCTTGACGTTGAAAGAAAAGCGGCCGGGGCTGTACCCGCGCATCTTGCTCTCGGGCAGCTCCGCAAACAGCGCGCGAATGCTGGTGAACAGCCCCGTGTAGGTCGCCGGGTTCGAACGCGGCGTCCGGCCAATCGGCGATTGGTCGATGTCCACCACTTTGTCCAACTGGTCTAGACCGGAGATGCGGTTATGCGCGCCCGGTACCGCCCGCGCCCGGTATAGGTGGCGCGACAGCGACTTCCACAAGATATCATTCACGAGCGTAGACTTTCCCGAGCCGGAAACCCCGGTGACCGCGACAAAGAGGCCGAGAGGAATCCGCACCTCGAGATTTCGCAGATTGTGCTCGCGTGCATCTTCTATGACCAGTTCGCGCCCCGCTTCCGGCTCGCGGCGTACGGCAGGAGTGGGAATTTCGCGATCCCCGCGCAAAAACGCGCCAGTGACCGAGCCGGGGGCGGCGATCAGATCCTCTACGGTGCCCTCGGCGACGATTTCGCCGCCATGCCGGCCCGCGCGGGGCCCAAGGTCTACCA
Source organism: Longimicrobiales bacterium (assembly GCA_038233155.1). Classification (GTDB taxonomy): domain Bacteria; phylum Gemmatimonadota; class Gemmatimonadetes; order Longimicrobiales; family Longimicrobiaceae; genus JBBSMO01. Next base: position 1,071 of record JBBSMO010000558.1, on the reverse strand, counting down.
CATGATCCGCCGCGCGGATCGTTTCCTCATCGTGCTCGACGACCAGGACCGTGTTGCCGAGGTCGCGCACCTGCTGCAGCGTTCCCAGCAGCCGCCGGTTGTCCCGTTGATGCAGGCCGATGGAGGGTTCATCCAAGATATAGAGCACCCCCACGAGCCGCGACCCGATCTGCGTCGCTAGGCGGATGCGCTGCGCCTCGCCGCCTGAAAGGGTTTCGGCAGACCGCCCCAGCGTCAGATACTCGAGCCCGACGTTGGTAAGAAAGGAGAGACGCTCCGTTACCTCCTTCAAGATGGGACCCGCGATTTCGGCCGGCAGCTCCGGCGCCTCGCCGACACCCGCGAAGAATTCGAGCGCGGCCTCTACCGGCAGCGCGACGATGTCGCCGATCGAGCGGCCCCCGACCGTGACTGCCAGGCTCTCCGGCCGCAGGCGCGCCCCCCCGCAATCGGTGCACGGCAGCGTGGACATGTAACCCTCGAGCTGCGCACGCATCGAGTCGGTGCCTGCGTTCTCGTACCTCTGCTGCACATCGTGCAGGATGCCACCCCACTTCAGCTTCTTCGGCAAGCGGAGCGAAGATGGCGCGGCCGTCGTACCGTGCAGCAATACTTCACGAACCGTCTCCGGCAGATCTTCCCAGTTGGTGTTCAGATGGAAGCCCAGCGCATCCGCGAGCCCCTGGAGAATGGTGCCGCGGAGGTGCCCCTTCGGCACCCCCCACGGCAGCACAACTCCCTCGAGAATCGAGATCGAGGGGTCCCCGAGCACCAGCTCCGGGTTCGGCTCCTTGCGCGTACCCAACCCGCCACATCCCTGGCAGGCACCGTAGGGCGAGTTGAAGGAAAACTGCCGCGGCTCGAGTTCGGGGATGTTGATTCCGCAGGCAGGACAGGCGTAGTGCTCGGAAAAGAGCGTCGATCCGGCTGCCGCCCGGTCCCCGGAGGGCGCCGGGAGCCACCCCGGCGGGGCGGCGGTATCCGAGTGTGTTGGGTTCGCCGCCGGTTCCCCCGCCGGGTGCTGCGGCACATCGACCTGGACGATGCCTTCCGCGAGCCGCAGCGCGGTCT
>JBBSMO010000557.1:0-2488 GCA_038233155.1 Longimicrobiales bacterium | reverse complement strand
TATGATGCGGTGTTCCCCGTTCACCCGCTGGTCATCAAAGAGGGGAAACGGTATATTGAACGGTCTTGGTCGAAGCTCGGCTTGGGTGACGACGCACCACTTCTGCCGGGAAGCGATCTCCGCAAATCCGTCAGCAAGGAATCGTTTCACCGTGGTGGCGACGGGCTGAGCGGCTTGCCGAACAGCCCGGACAACCGTTGGGAATGACGTCTGGCAACGCATGGCACGGCTTCCGGTCGAACCGGCGCACTGAACTCCGCACCGCGCCGGACAAAGTACGCGCGGTGGTTGATCGGCCACAGCGTTCGCACGGGCACGCCAGGGATCAGCGTGTCGGAAGGACGCTACCTTGGGCTGGTTCCGGAAGACCTTGTCGACGCCGTGTTGCTGGTTCCGGGCGACGAGTAACAACGCGGTTTTCGGTGATTCCTGTCCCGGATTTGTCCCGCCGGAAATCAGTAAACGGTGTAAGTTGTTGTGGCAAGATGGTTTGGAGGGTTGGCAGAATGGCTAATGCACCGGTCTTGAAAACCGGCGGTCGAAAGACCTTCTGGGTTCGAATCCCAGGCCCTCCGTTGGATGTAAGTGGTTGTTGTTATGGTATTTACGGAGAGCGGGTCCGTCTCGGTCGAGGCGGGCCCGATCATTTGTGTGCCACTTGGGGGCCAAAGTGTGCCGGCCCATGATGAATTTTGCGGAATTTGTGAACGCGGAGAGGGATAGCGAGGTACGTCGGGACGGAGGGTCGCTCGGCAGGAGGAGGTTGCGATCGCGGGTCAGCTCAGCCGGCGGGGGTAGAACCTGGTACATTCGGGACGCCGGCCGTTCGAGTACGGCTACTCCTGACTCCAATCATCCACGCTCAGCCCGTCTACCCGCTGAAACTCGCCAACGTTGGCCGTTACGAGTGTGAGCTTGCGCGCTCGGGCCTGTCCAGCGATCAACAGGTCGTAGGATCCGATGGGGGTGCCTCGCTTCGCGAGCGCAGCCCGAATTTCGCCAGCGTGCCGGCTGTCCTCTCCGGCGAAGTCGACGACCTCGAAACGCAGCCGGTCGACCAGAGTGACGTTCTCTTCCTGATGGCTACTCTTGAAGGCGCCGTAGTACAGCTCGTGCAGCGCGATTACCGACAGGCCGATGTCACTCGGATCATGGGACCGAACGCGCCGGAGGGTGGGGCCGTCCGGTTGCCGGAGCAGTTCGATCACCACATTCGTGTCGAGGAGGAAGCGCATCAGTCGAAGAGCCTCTCCAGGCCTGGGCGCTCCTGATCCTCTGGCCGCTCCTTTACTGCCTCGACGAAGTCGGAGTCCAGGCCGAGGGGAATCAGCTCGTCAAGCCAGCGCCAGTCCGTCAGGACCGGCTCAAGAATTACGGCGTCACCGCGCCGGCGGATCCGGACCTCAGTGCCCTCGAAGCGGTAGTCTTCCGGGAGCCGCACCGCCTGCGATCGTCCCGACCAGAATATCTTCGCTCGATCTGCTCGCTCCACGTTCGCCTCCTGGTGGTATATACCTTCGGAATATAGCCTGCGGCGCAGGCGGTTCGGTAGTGGTCTGGGTGCCTCCGATTCGGAATGAGAAGAGGTCGAAAATATCTCGTGGGGTTAGTCTGCCTCCTGTGTGCCCACTCGAAAAAAGTCGTGGCAATTCATCGCGAATAACGGTTCCGCATCTCTATCCGCAAACATCGAACTAGCAAGCGGTTTTGTGAAACGCAGACGAGCGTCGCGGCACTCACGTTCCAACCCGGCAGGGGGATGAAGGTGCAAAACCGTCGCTGGTGATAGTGCGGCATTGGGCCGCCCGCCGTCAGAACATCACCCCCACGTTCAGCGTCAGACCTCGGTTGGGCAGCGGCGCCGGGCCGAGGCTCTGGTCGAGATCATTGAAGACCAGACCGAGCGACCCGAGCAGCCGCCCCCGGCGGGCGCCGAGCACTAGCTCGACTCCGGGCGCCCACTGATCGGCCTCCTGCTCGAAGCCGATCAGGTCACCCGACAGCTGCGAGTACAGCACCTGCGGGATGATGGCCGGTACGAGGACCAACCCATTCCCGCGATTGAATGGAATCCCGATGGCGAGGCCGACGGGCACAGTGATGTTGGTGAAATTGCTGCCACTGCCGGGGTCGTCTGTGATGGATGCGGCGGCGCCCGCGCGCACGCAGAGCTGGAGAGCGGGCGGAATCATCGGCAGAGGCGGCAGGTACGCGGCCACTTCGCCGCGCACCACATGGCTGTTCGGCCCAGTCCCGGGCATGCGCAGCGCGTACCCCGCGGCAGCCGAGAATGGCCCGCCGACGTTGGCCCGCAGCTCGGCGCCCGCATCGATTCCGGAGACGGTATCATTCCAGTCGTACGAAAAGGTGCCGACGCTGGGGAGCACCGCGTAGCTCCGTTCCGGCATGGGACTACCCACGCACGCTTGTGCCGCGGCACCGTTTGGAATGACGGTGGCGCAGACGATCAGGGCAAAGGCGGCGATGT
>JBBSMO010000556.1:0-2491 GCA_038233155.1 Longimicrobiales bacterium | reverse complement strand
GGCGGTTCCGGGTGCTGGATTGCAGATAAATTGCGGCGCCGCATCACATTCCGTCTGCTTCAGCGCTTGAACAGGGTAACGGAGCATCAACTGCGCACCACCTTTGATGCCGATTGGGCTGCGGGCCTGGCTCGCTTGGTGGATGGCAGCGAGCTAAATTTCGCCGTCGCCCTCGGCTTCGACGGGGTCTACGACGATGCCGGCGATCTGGACCTGGGGCGTTCCCAGATGATCGTGCCGCCAGATTGGGTGTTCCGCGTATGCGAGCGGCACCCCGAGCTGCTGCCTGGACCGTCGATCCACCCGTTGCGCCGCGACGCGCTCGATCGGCTGGACGAGGCCATAGAACGCGGCGCCGTGCTGATCAAGTGGCTGCCGAGCGCGCAGGCAATCGACCCGGCGGACCGCCGGGTCCGCCCTTTTTTGCAACGGCTGGCGGATGCAGGGCTGCCGCTGCTCGTGCATGCCGGCACCGGCGAGCAGACCTTCCGGATGATCACGCCCCGGTTCCACGAACTGTCCCGGCTCGTGCCTGCGCTCGAGACCGGCGTAACCGTGATCGCGGCGCACGCGGCGGCACCGCTCCACTTCAGCTTTGAAAGCGATGCACGGCCCCAACTGCGTGAGATGATCGGCCGCTATCCGCACCTGTGGGTCGACAACTCGGGCTTGGCGAACCCCGCGCGCTTCCGGCATCTTCCGACGCTGGCCGCTGACGGGGTATTCCAAGAGCGGACGCTGCACGGCAGCGACTACCCGGTGCCCAACAACGCCCTCTACTACCCGCGCATCCTGGGTAGAACGCTGGTGCGCATCGAGCGCGAGCGGAACCGGCTGCAGCGCGATATGATGCTGAAGCAGGCCCTTGGGTTTTCACCCGCGACCTTTACGCGAGCCGCTGGTGTTCTGCCTTTGCGGCACGCGTAGCCCCAACCCCCGCAGCGCGCGAGAAAATGTGGGAGTCGGCGTCGCGTCTACCATGCACCTCCCTCGCCCGCGCGCGGCGCCGCGTCAGCGGTTCTCCGCAAGCAGAGGCTCTAGTTTGCGCTCCGCACGCTCGAGGCGCGCCCGCTGCATGGCGGTCGGTGCGTCCCACGACGAGCCGAGGGACGAGTAGACAGAGCGCACCTCGCGGAGAGCCTCATCCAGGCGCTCGCGCTCCTCGCCTGCCGGGGCATCGCCCAAGAGCGCATATCCCTGGCGAAGCAAGCCGTGCGCGCGCACCAGCGCCGCCTGCTTCAGTTGGCGCGCTCCCGAAGCATCGGCAACCCGCGGATCGAACCGTACCTCGAGCGGCTGCTCGCTGGTCGCGCCACCGGCTGTCACCCGCATAGAGTAGCGGCCCGGCAGCACCTGAGGCCCGCTGACGGAACCCCCGTCATCATCTTCGTCCCCGGGATCTGGGGGAACGACGGCAGGTTCCGACGTCAGGTCCCAACTGGTGCGGTTCAGGCCGCTATCGAGCGAAATGCGCATCGTGCGGACCAGATCTCCCGCGGAGTTGCGGACTTCAACCGTCGCGCTGTCGCCGGCCGTTGCGTCGGTTGCCCAGGCGCTGAACAGCGCTCCGTAGGGGCGGTTCTCGCCCTCGAACATCGCATCACCCGTCGAGCGGTAGCCAGGCAGCTCGGCGGTTTCATGCTGCCATGCGACGGGCGGCTGGAAGAGGTGCAGCGGCCGGTCTGTGAGCGTCGGCTCCGTGGCGATCGCCCGCAACGGGCGGATGTCGTCGAGCACGTAGGCGGCGCGCCCGTGGGTGCCGACCGCCAGATCCCCGTCCCGCGGGTGAACGACCAGGCCGCGGACGGGCGCGGGGGGCACGCCGTGCGTCCACTTGGTCCAATGCGCACCCGCATCGGTGCTGGCGTACAGGCCGAACTCTGTGCCGAGGAAGAGCAGGCCGGGCACCTCCGGGTCCTGCTCGAGGGTGTGTACGAACCCCTCGACGTCCGGAGTGGCCAGGCTGCGCCAACTCTGGCCGAAATCGCTCGTAGTGTAGATGTAGGGCCCGCCGTCGCCGCGGCGGTGATTGTCGAAGACCACGAACGCCGTGGCCGCGTCGTGCTTGGAAGCCTCGATGTGCGGCACCCAGGTAGCATCGGGCACGCCGCGGATGCGCCCGCGCACATTGCTCCAGCTCCCCCCGCCGTCGCGCGTGAGCTGCACGTTGCCGTCATCGGTTCCCACCCAGATCACTCCCTGCCGCACCGGGCTCGGCGCTATGGTGAGGATAGTGGTGTGATTCTCCGCTCCGGAGTTGTCCGTGCTCAGCCCGCCGCTCTCCGCTTGCCTCTGCTTTTCGGGGTCGTTCGTCGTCAGATCCGGCGAGATGACCTGCCAGGAGTCGCCGCGGTCCGCCGAGCGGTGCAAGAATTGGCTGCCGTAGTAGAGAGTGCGCGGGTCGAACGGGTCCATGGCAAGCGCTGCGTTCCAATGGAAGCGCAACCCGATGCTATCGCTTTCGCTGATCGGTTCAATGTCCTTGCGCTCG
>JBBSMO010000555.1:0-2492 GCA_038233155.1 Longimicrobiales bacterium | reverse complement strand
GAGCGCGAAAGCTACGGGATACCCGGAAAAGATCAGCAGCAGCGCCACCCCGAACATCAGGGGGCCAAGCCAATCGGCGATCACTGATGAGTGCGGAGTGCGGGATGCGGAATGCGGAATGGGCCGTCACCGGATAGCCCCCTCTCCCGCAGGCCCTCACCCCCCGGCCCCCTTTCCCAATTCTGGGAGAGGGGGAGGCGCACCCGAGCGAAACTTCGCGTGCACTGAGCCCGCTGGGCGAAGCTCCGGGGGTAATGGCCCCTCACACGTCCTCCGGGATGTGGTGCGACTCGGGAGATGCGGCCTCCGGCGGTGCCTTCCCGCGGAGGATGGCGATCTGCTTGAGTGCCTCGGCGGCGCCCTGGAGGACGAGCAGCGCGAAGCCGAGCAGGATCACTGCTTTGATCGGGTAGCGCGGCAGGCCTCCGGGGTCTGGAGAGACCTCGCGCACGGACCAGGAGGCAGCCACCGACGGCCAGGAGAGCCAGAGCATCAGCAGCGAAAAGGGTAGCAGGAAGAGCAGCGTGCCGAGCAGATCGATCCAGGCGCGGCCGCGGACGCCGACGCGGCCGTAGAGCAGATCGACGCGAACGTGGGCGTCGTGCTTGAGTGCGTAGGCGCCGCCCAGCAAGAATACGATGCTGAACAGGTACCACTGCAGTTCGATATAGGCGTTCGAGCTGAGGTGGGTGCCGGTGAACCGCCCCAGGTAGCGCGCGACGGCGTTGAATGCGCCGATCAGCACCATCACTCCAACTAGCCAGAGGATGATGCGGCCGGTCCATTCGCTGAGCGCATCGGCGGCACGGGTGAGTCGCACGGGCCGAATGCCGGCTAGAGGGGGAGTGACATCGAAGGTGGCGCGCCGGCGGCTACCCAGCCGCCCCAATCCGGAAGGGGTTTACTACCTCCAAGCCGTCGATCCGCTGCCCGTGCTGCAGATCCTCTGTCCAGAGGCGGGTCGCGCCTGCGGTGACCGCCGCCGCAAAGCCACGCACCGCCCGCTCCGCCGCTTCCGCCGACGGCGGCCGAATCAGCTTTCGTGTAGTAGTGACGCAGAACTCCTGCAGCACCTGGGTGCTGAGCACGACTCGGTCATCGCGTGTCGCGCTCGCCCAAAGTTCACGCGCCACACTTTGCTTGTCCGGCGCATCTCCGTCGACCATATAAACGAGAACGTTCGTATCGAAGAAAACAGCCATCAATACCGTTCGTGAATCTCTTCGCGTGTCCACCGTGTGATGCCGAAGCCGCTGTCTGTGTCTTCGGCCAGCTTCAGCGCGTCCTCAGCCGCTGCGACCTGCCGGGCGCGCATTCCTGCATGCGTTTCGAGGTACTCGCACAACAGCGCATTCACCGTTGTGCCCGGTGCGAGCGCGCAGGCTTTCGCCGCCCTCAAGAGCTCGTCGTCGACCGCAATTGTTAGATTGGCCATATTGCTCCTCCCGGCGGCAGGGTGATAAAAGTCAGTGTAGCACGGGGTTCAACCCCCGTCAACGGGTGGAGTGCGTTGCAATAGCCGCACGGGAATCCCCCCGTTCCGCGTACGGAACCCCTCGGCCAGCGAGAGCCCCGTCTGCCGCTCGAGGGCGTCATCCGCCGAGAGGATGGCGACGTTCCAAGCGGGGAGCTTGTCTCTCACGACCCGCCCCAGCGCGGCGTACAGGTTGCGCAACGCCTTCTTCTCGCCGGTGCGCACCCCGTACGGCGGGTTGGTCACCAGCCAGCCGGTGTTGCCGGGCGACTCGATGTTCGAAAAGGCGCGCACGTCCAACTGGAGATCGCCGGTAACCCGGGCGCGGCCGGCGTTTGCGGCGGTTGCCTCGATTGCGCCCGCGTCACGGTCCGAGCCGAAGACGGGTGCGGGAGAGGCGGGCAGAATCTCCGCAGCGGCGCCCTCGACGATTTCGTTCCACAGGACCGCGTCGAAGCCCGGCCACTGCTGGAACGAGTACGCGCGTGACGTGCCGGTCGCCAGCCCAGGAGCGATGCCCCGGGCCAGCAGCGCGGCCTCGATGGGGATGGTGCCGGCGCCGCAGAACGGGTCAAGCAGCGGCGAGCGGCGATCCCAGCCGCTGGCCAGCAACATTGCGGCGGCCATGGTCTCGCGCAGCGGCGCTTTGGCGACCGCCTGCCGGTACCCGCGGCGGTGGAGTAGCGCGCCCGAGCTGTCCGCGCTGATTGTGCAGTGGTCGCGGAAAAAGCGCACGACGAAGAGCTGCGGACAGGCCCCTTCCGCGGTCGTGTCGTCGTCGGGGTCATCGCCGGTGTCTGCTGCCATTTCCACCGTGCCGAGCTGCCGCGCGATCGCCTCGCGCACCCGCTGCTCGATTGCCCGCTGGTGGTACAGCTTCGACTTGCGCGCGGTGACCCGCAGTCCGACGGCGGCACCGGGTGTGAGGTAGCGCTCCCACGGCACGCGATCCGCATAACGCTCGAGCTCGCGGAAGCTGCGAGCGGTGAACTCTGCTACCCGCACCAGAACGCGGCTT
>JBBSMO010000554.1:0-2501 GCA_038233155.1 Longimicrobiales bacterium | reverse complement strand
CCGCATTGCCGCCGGGCCGTCTTGGGGGTAGCGGTGCGCATCGTTCGAGCTGATGGCAACGAACCCTGCACCCTTGGGCTGATAGTCTAGAGCAAGCCGCACCAGTTCGCGCTGCACGTGCTTCACATACGGACAGTGATTGCAGATGAACATCACCAGCGTCGCCGCGCTGCCGGCCACATCTTCCAAGGATGTGACTCCGCCGCCGCCAGTATCCGGAAGCTGGAAGGCGGGGGCGGGCGTACCCAGCTCGAGCATTGTGGAAGGAGTTGCCGCCATGGAACGCATCAGGGTTCGAGGAATTGCACCGGCGCGTCTGCCGCGCCGCGCAGGACTGCTGGCTGCTCAGCGCGCGAGTTCTGACAGGGCGCGCACCGCCACGGCGTACGCAGCGAGGGGCGGGTGATCAGCCGCGCGCAGTTCCGTGAGCAGTGCGTTGAAGCCATCGCCCTCCCGGCTGCCCATCCGCTCGAAAACGACCGAGGCGGCTTCCGGCCCGCCATTCTCGGGTGGCTCCGCGAGGGCCGCGCGCGTCAAAGCGCGCTGTGTGCGGTCGATATCCTCTACCAGGAGTTGTGCGTGGCGGGTCTCCCAGCCGCCGGGGCCGGTTGCCTCGCGGATCGAGTGGCGCAGCTCGGCACACCCAAACACGTCGGACACCTTGTAGTAGCTGCGGGCTGCTGCCAGCGCGTCCGAGCCAGCCTCCTGCGCAATGCGCAAGATGTTCAGAAGCTGGGGGAGAAAGCGCAGGGTGATGAGTCGCTGTGCCAACTGGCTCTCGGCTCCGAGCGCCTCGAGTTCGCCGACGCGCTGCAGGAAAAGGGCGCGGTCCGGGCCGGCAACCAAGTCCGCAAAGTCGCTGCGCAGGCGCGCTAGGCCAGCCCGGTGCTCCTCGATCACAGCGAGGGTTGGGGCCTGCGGAGAAACGTTCGCAAGCGCCCAGTGCGACGTTTGCGCCAGCACGCGCGCAAGGCCGAAGTACCAGCGGTAGACGACCTCGGCGGGGAACCTGCCTTCCAGCCGGGCCAGATCCGCCCGGATCTCCGCGGCGCCGGAAACCTCGCTCGCAATCAGCCAGGCCCGGACGATTTGCGAGGTTGTGGCACCGCTCTCCCGTACCATGTTGACCAGAAAGGCCGAGCCCATCAGGTCGATCAGGTCGTTGGTCACTGCCGTGGCGATGATCTCGCGGCGCAGCCGGTGGTCCCTCAACCGCCCGGCACCGGCGTGGGCGACCGCCGCATCGGGAAAGTAGCGGGTAAGATAAGGTTCGGCCGCGGGATCATCCGGAAAGGTCGAGGCCAGGATAGCCGCTTTCGCCTGAAGCTTGGTGAAGGCCAGGAGCACGGCGAGAGTGGGCCGGGTCAACCCGTTTCCATGTTCTTCCCGCCCTTGCAATTTCTCGGTGGTGGGGATGCCCTCGCTGCCCCGCTCGAGCAGCTTGTCGCGCTCGTACGCGGCGATCAGCGCTACGAACTGGCCCAGGCTGTCCCGGCTGCGCCCCCAATCCAACGATACCGCGAGCGACTGCGTGAAGTTGTGGGCCAGTACCAGTTCGGAAACTCGCTCCGTCATTCCCGCCAGCAACTCGTTGCGGGCGCCGGAAGTCATCTCTCCGGCCGCCACGAGTGGCTTGAGGAGGATTTTGAGGTTGACTTCGTGGTCCGACATATCGACGCCGGCGCTGTTGTCCAGCGCGTCCGTGTTGATCCGCCCGCCGGTTTCGGCGAAAGAAACCCGCGCCGGTTGCGTGAAGCCAAGGTTGCCGCCCTCGCCGACTACTTGGCAGCGCAGTTCGTCCACGTTTACGCGGACCGGGTCGTTCGGCGGGTCGCCTGCCTCGGCGTGCGTCTCGTCCGGGTGTTTGACGTAGGTGCCGATCCCGCCATTCCAGAGCAGCTCGACAGGCGCACGCAATACAGCGCGGACCAGAGCCTCTCCGTCCAGCGGACCGCTGGCTGGCGGAAGTCCTAGCACCTGCTGCGCCTGCTCGCTGAGTTGCACACTCTTCGAGGTGCGGGGAACAATGGCGCCGCCTTCGGAGAGAAGCTCGCAATCGTAATCCTCCCAGTTCGAGCGGGGGAGGGCGAACATCCGCTCGCGTTCCCGGAAGGAAGTTTCCGGGTCTGGGTCAGGGTCGATGAAGACGTGCCGGTGGTCGAATGCTGCCGTCAGCTTGATTTGCCGCGAAAGCAGCATGCCGTTTCCGAACACATCACCGCTCATGTCGCCAATGCCTGCGACGGTGAACGGTTCCTCCTGAATGTCTTTGCCCATCTCGCGGAAGTGGCGCTTCACGCACTCCCAAGCCCCGCGGGCGGTGATCCCTTCCGCTTTGTGATCGTAGCCGTGAGAGCCCCCGGATGCGAAGGCGTCGTCCAGCCAGAACTCGTATTCGTGCGCCACCGCATTGGCCGCATCGGATAGGTGGGCCGTGCCCTTGTCGGCGGCCACCACGAGGTACGGGTCATCCCCGTCGTAGCGGACTACGCGCGGCGGGG
>JBBSMO010000553.1:0-2502 GCA_038233155.1 Longimicrobiales bacterium | reverse complement strand
GTATCCGCCGCCGGAGCGAATTGAGCGATGACGACGCCGAGGCGCTGATCTCGGAAGTCGACCGGGCCGTATGGGAGCAGATCCGCCCGCACGATCTCCCGTAGGTGTCGGCACCCATCGTGGTAGATACCAACGTGATCTTTTCGGCCCTGCTCCGCAGCTCCACCCGTTTTGCGGAGCTGCTCCTCGGGTTCGACTACGAGTTCTTTGTCTGCGAGAGCGTGCTCGTGGAGCTATTCCGCCGGAAAGACAAGATCGTGCGACTCAGCCGGTTGTCCGAAGAGGACGTGGTTCAGCTCTACTCCGTCCTGCTCCGTCGATTGACCCTCTACAAGGAAGGTCCGATTCCACAAGTCCACTGGCGGACGGCATACGGGTTATGTAGAGCCGTGGACCCGACGGATACACCCCACGTGGCACTCGCCTTGACACTCGATGGGCAACTCTGGAGCGGAGACAAACGGCTGAGACAAGGGCTAGAGCAAAAGGGATTCCGCAAATTCTTTTCGCCGACAGCGTAGCGCCGGTTCCTACCCCGTCGCCCCCCACATCCACATCACACCGATCCCGATGCTCGCCAGCGCGGTCCCGGCGCGGAGCGCACCGCCCAGCGCGGGGAACCGGTCACCGGTGTGGTGAAAGAGGAGCCCGGCCAGCAGCGCGTACAACCCCATGGCGCACATGGTGCCCACGCCGAACGCGAGCAGGAACCCGCCGGCCAGCCACGGCGACGGGATCAGCGCGGCCGGCACAAGTACGAGCAGCGTGCCGGTTCCGGCGAGCCCGTGCGCCACACCGACCCAGGTGGTCGCTCCGGCGTGGGCGTGCAGATGCGAGTGCGAGTGGCCGTGCTCGTGTGCGTGTGCGTGCGAGGTGCTGAAGCGACGGCCGTGCAGCATCCCGCCAAGCACCCACAACCCCAGCCCGACCAGCATCGCGCCGACGCCGAACTCCATCGCCTGCACCAGCCGCTCGGGAATCCGCAGATCGAGCAGAATCAGCGCGCCCCCGACCACGACCACCGCGAGCGAGTGTCCGAGCCCCCAGCGCAGGCCGAAGCCGAGCGCCTGCAACGGGCGCGGGCGGCGCGCCACGAATGTGGTGACTGCCGCCATGTGGTCGGCCTCGAGCGCGTGCGCGAAGCCGGCGACCAGCGCGGTCAGCAGGGGAAGAGTGAGTGCAGTCATGCGGCGCTGTCGGGCATGGGAAGGTGCGTCCCGCCGGGTCGGAAGGCGGAGCGAGGCACGGGTTGGCCAGCTCCAGCGACGAGGCACCAAGGTACCGCGACGGCGCAAAGTTGAACAGCGCTTGCCGCGGACCGGTCCGGCGCCTCCTTGCTTCCGCCTCGCCCTGTGCCGATACTCCTCCCCGCCACCCATTGCGCAGAGGACGCGGGCGGCTCAACCCTTTTGCAAGGAGTTCCGATGCACAAAACTCTGTCCGTAGCAGGTCTCGCGGCGCTCGCGCTGGCGTGTGCCCCCCAGGCAATCGCGCAAATATCTCTTCCGCTGAGTGTGGAGGTGAGCGGCGCGGCCGCCTTCCCGACCGGCGATTTTGGTGACAACGATGTGATCGATACCGGCTACGGCTTCGAGGTGATCGGCAAGTACGCCGTTACCTCAGGGCTCGCAATCTACGGCGGTTACGACCGGTTCTCGTTCGGCCTCGACGAAGACATTGAGACCGATACGGATGTGACCGATTCCGGGTTTGTGCTTGGCGGCCAGCTTTCGCTCCCCCTGAGCGGGATGACGCGCTTCACCCCGTGGCTCCGCGCCGGTGCGATCTACAACCAGCTTTCCATCGAGGGCAGCGAAAGCAACGTTTCGGTCAAGATCGAGTCCGACCGTTCGCTCGGCTTTGAGGTTGGCGGCGGCCTGGCGATCCCGCTCGGCGAGGTCGTGAGCATCACCCCCGGCGTGCGGTACCGTGCGTACTCCGCCGATTTCGATTTCGGCGATTTCGGCGTGGGCGAAGACTCGACCGACGTCTCGTACTTCACCGCGGGGGTTGGGCTGTCGTTCCGGTTTTAGGCAGCAATCCCTCTGACTGTGCAGGCAAAGCTCGGGGCGGGTGCCAATGCTGGCGCCGGCCCCGCATTTTTCGTGGGATTCGAAGGGGCCGGGATTCAAAGAACCCGGATCACCACCTTGCCGCGCGGGTGCTCCTCTTCCGCGTACCGCTGCGCCTCCGCGATTCGGTCCAGCGGGAAAACGCGGTCGATCACGGAGCGGAGCCGGCCCTGCTCCATCCACTCGGCGAGCTGGCGCAGGTCGTCCGTCTTTGGGCGGACCAGCAGATTCTCCGCCTTCTGCTCGCGGAACAGGTTGCCGGCCTGCGCCAGCAGGTTGCCGGGGCCCGGCAGCGTAGTCGCGTAGACGCCGTCCGGCGCGAGCTCCCGTTTTACCGCCGTGTAGCTGCTCTTGCCCGCGGCGTCGAGGATGATGTCGTACGTCGCGTCCTCCCGCGTGAAATCGGTATTCGCATAGTCGATCACCCGGT
>JBBSMO010000552.1:0-2504 GCA_038233155.1 Longimicrobiales bacterium | reverse complement strand
AGGGTTGAACGCCTCGAGCAGCCGTTCCATATATTCGGCTAAATTGCCCTCTGCTTCCAGGAAATCGAGGAAGCGGGAGATAGGCATGTTGGTGATGGTGTAGAGATGGTTGAAGCGAATGCCGTGCAGGCGCTCGAGCTGCCGCTTCCAGTCGCGCTCGAGGGCGGCTTGGTTCCCCGGCAAAAATGTGCCGACGGGGTTGGTGACCAGGTCCAATACCAAACCTGAACCTTCCTGCCCGTAGCCCGCCTGGTTGAACTCCTGCAGCGCGCGGACGGACTGCTCATAGACCCCCTCTCCGCGCTGCGAATCCGTGTTGCGCGCCCGGTAGTGGGGCAGCGAAGCGACCACCTCTACGCGGTGCTCCGCCAGGAATTCGGGAAGGTAGCGATAGTTGGGAAGTTGGGTGATGGTCAGGTTGCAGCGGTCAATGACCCGCCGTCCCGCGGCAGCGGCGCGCCGCACGATCTCATCGAAGCGCTTGTGAAGCTCGGGCGCCCCCCCGGTGATGTCCAGCAGCGGGATATCGGTGGATTCGAGGACCGCCAGGACCTCGTCTACCACGTCGTCCGGCATCATCTCCTGCCGGTCCGGCCCGGCATCTACATGGCAGTGGCGGCAGGTCTGGTTGCACTTCTTGCCAACGTTGATCTGAAGAATGTCGATGCCTGTTGCCCGCAACGGCAGGAGCCCAGCGTCGGCGAGCATGGTCACGATGTCCCGCTCGAGCGGGACGGCCGCGAGTAATTGCCGCTGGGCACCGCCGGCGGACAGCGGGTTTCGGCGCTTCTGCAGCGTAGGCAGCACACGGCTCTTCCTTCTTACCTTGACAACGCTCACATTCCCAGCTGGTTGACGTGGTTCCGCATCTGTAGCCCGTGAACGAGCGACGCCCCGCCGCGAATGGCCGCGGCGACATGCACGGCTTCGGTCATCTGCTCGGCGTCGGCACCTTTCTGCAGGCAATCTCCCGAATAGGCGTCGATGCAGTAGGGGCATTGCACGGCGTGGGCGACCGCCAGCGCGATCAGCGACTTCTCCCGCTCGGTGAGCGCACCGTCCGCAAAGACCGCGTTGTACCAGTCGAAGAACTTGCTAGCGAGTTCGGGCGCCTCGTTGCCGATTTCGCCGAACTTGGGAAGATCGTGACTGCTGTAGTAATGTTCGTGCATCGCATGCGTTACGGTGAAGATGACGCGCTCCCATGGCAGGAAGCGCGCCGTTGCAGAAAGACATGACTGTAGGAGAACGCGGACCAGCCGGGAGGAGTTCCCGGCTACCCTCCGGAAACGCGTTCGAGAAACCCGCGGATGCGGCGCGCGTTGGTCCCAACGTCGCTTCCGCCCACCCTCGATACGGAGCGCGCGTCGATGCGCGACCCGCCGTCGGCCGGGGTAACACGGATCACGACATCATCCTTGAAGCCAAACCAAAGGGTCTCGTCGGTCGCTTCGATGCGGCCGGCGGCGGGGTCCGCATCCACAATCTCCCACCCCATTTGCCGGACTGCTTCCAGCGCGCGCTCGAAACCCTCCGCTGGCGGCGCGGCAAGAGTGATTGGCTGGATGTCGGGGTACGCCTCGCGCTGTTGGGTAGCGATCTCCGGCCCCTCATACTCGGCGGAGTTCGGGGCATCTGCCCGCAGCGGAAGCATGGCGACGAACTCTGGGGGGTTTTCGGTGTCCGTAGTGATATCGTGGATGGGCGGGACGCTGCGGGCCGTGCGCCGCCACTGCCACGGCACACCGGCCACCGCGACGGCAATGAGGAGAGCGAGCACCGCGAGCACAAGCCCGCGGCGGGGGCCGCCGGGCCGCGCTGCGTACATCGCGCCCATGGCGAGCACGGCGGTTGCAATGCCGCCGTATACCGCCCACCTCAGCAGGGTGAAGCCGGTGCGGAAGTCCCACCACCCGATGCGGCTGCCGATGCCGGCGAACATCGCGAGCACCCCCGCGAATAGGGCGAGATAGAATACGAGCAGCGCGAAACGCGAAAGGGGGCGCTGCGATGCATGGTGGCTGTAGCTGGCAGGCACGGCCATGAGTTCTCCGATATAGTGTGTCACGGTTGACGGCTTCAGAATACACGGGCGGCGGCGGCAGGCGCAACAGACCGGCGCGCTCTCCCCGCCGTTTTCTCCAATCTATCGACAAGGAAACTACCCATGAGCAGCCCCTCTGCCGAGCGACATCACGAGATTGCCGCGGGACGCGGCCCGGTTCCCATCGCCCTGATCACCGTAAGCGACACGCGCACGGAGCAGAGCGACACCAACGGCCGCTATCTCGAAGAGCGCATAGGAGATGCTGGCCACCGCCTTGCCGGCTACCGGCTGATCCCCGACGAGCCCGAGGAAATATCGGGTTCGCTTCAGGAGATGGCGGCTGGGGAAGCACGCATCGTGATCTTCAACGGCGGCACCGGCATCTCGCCCCGCGACACGACGTTCGACATCCTGAGCCGCGAAATCGAGAAGCCGATCCCGGGCTTCGGCGAACTGT
>JBBSMO010000551.1:0-2505 GCA_038233155.1 Longimicrobiales bacterium | reverse complement strand
TGATCAAGCCCGAAGAGGAATCTTCCAAAACTCCGAGCGGGCTGTACCTGCCGCAAGGCGTGGCCGAGAAGGAGGCGGTGTCCGGCGGTTACATCGTCAACGTCGGTCCCGGATATGCCACTAGCGGCAGCCATGCGGAGGGGGAGCCGTGGACCAGGGGGAGCGGCGGGGAGATGAAGTATGTGCCGCTACAGGCGCAACGGGGCGATTACGCGATCTTTCTGCGGAAGGAGTCTGTGGAAGTCGAGATCGATGGCGGCAAGTACCTGATCGTGGGACATTCGAGCATTCTGCTCCTGATCCGCGACAAAGCGCTGCCGGCGTAAAGCGGGCATGCGCAGCGGAGACGCGGGTCAGCGAGCGGGCACCCTGCCGCTGTTCAGCCGCCAAAAGAGCAGCGCGAGCCCCGCCAAGATCATCAAGCCGCTGAGCGTCTGCCCCATGGTGAAGGGGCCGAGCACGGTCCCGAGCGGATCGCCGGGGCCCCGGAACTGCGCGTCCGGCTGACGGAACAATTCGAGAAAAACGCGGATGGTTCCGTAGCCGATCAGAAAGAAAGATCCTACGACGCCGTCCGGAAAGTTGCGGCCCGTCCTGCGCATCCAAAGGTAGATGCCCCAGAGTACCAGCCCTAAAAGCAACCCTTCCCCCAGCGCATTGTAGAGCTGCGACGGGTGGCGCAGCGGGACCTGGCTTTGGATGGACTGCCACAGCCCGGAAGCGTACGCCGCTTCTATGAGTTGCTCGCGGCTCCGCATGCCGGCACCCTCGGCATCCAACAGGCGCAGTGCGACCGGATCTGTGGGAAAGCGCATCGCCCAAGGCACACCGGGCGATGCGATACGGCCGAACAGCTCGCCGTTGATGAAGTTGGCGATGCGCACCGCGGCGATGCCGAAAACGACGCCGAGCGCGAGCGAATCGCCGAGATTGAGAAAAGTCGTACCATGCCGGCGCGCGAACCACGCACCGGCAATCAAAACGCCCAGCATCCCCCCGTGAAAGGAGAGGCCGCCCTCCCAAATGCGGATGATGCGCGCGGGATTGGCCGCGAAATCGGCGAAATCGTAGAAGAGGATGTAGCCGATACGCCCGCCGAGAATGGTGCCGAGCACCAAGGCGGTGATCAGATCACCGATCACCTCCGGATCCATCCCCAGGAAGTTGTCCCGTGCGAGCTTGCGAAGAACGAAGTAGCCGACCCCGAATGCGACCAGATAGCCGAGGCCGTACCAGCGGATGTCGAGGGGGCCCGGCAGATCCAGCGCTACCGGATCGATGCGCGGATAGGGGATTTCGAGCAACACCGCGATCAACGCGGGGAGCATTGTCACGCCGGGATGCCGCTACGAGAGCTCGCGAAGAACGCCGCTACAGCTATGCCCCGGCACGAGCGGCGGCCTCTGCCTCCTGCAGCCTCATCTCGTAGAGGGCGCGGCGCGGCGAATCTGCCTCGGCGCCATCCAGCAACCGCCGGTACAGCTCCGCTGCAGCCGCCGGATTCCCGCCCCGCTCGTGAACGGCCGCGGCAGATTCGAGCGCCTGCTGGCGCTCGTATTCAAGCTCCGCCGCATCCGCCACCCGCAGATAGGTTACGACCGCTGCTTCGGCATCGCCTGCCTGCTCCTGAGCCGACGCAAGCAGCAGCGCCGTCGCGGCACCCACGGGCGAATCACCGATTCCGGCAGCAGCGCCGTCCAAGGTCACGACCGCAGCGGCGGCTTGATCTGCATCGAGCTGCAGCCTCGCCAGTGCGAGGCGCGCTTCCTCCGCCGCGGGCGTTCCCGCGTTGCGGGCGATGAACTGCTGTAAATCCCGTGTGGCGAGCTGCGTGTTGCCGGACAGGACCGTCGGCTCTATCCTCATGTACTCGAGCGCCGCCCTGTCCCGCGCCTCGGCTTGAATGTACCGCCAGTACAGGATACCGCCGACGAGTACCAGGAGCACAACCGCGACACCAACCACGAGCCGCGCATTTCGTTGGGCCCACGCGGAGATCTCGAGTGCGCGCGAAAGAACTACGTCATCGGTATCTGAAACGTCCCGCGACGGGCGCGGCCGGGAGGTGGCGGAAGGAGCAGCCATGGGTATCTGAAGATGAACCAAATGGGACTGGAACGAGCGCGCTGCAGGATGCCTCGTCGCAAATCGTTCCGGCACGAAAGATACCGCGGGACCCGGCCGACAATCGCCAATACCCCGCAGCACCATAAACCGAACAAGCTACCGGAGCGGCTCGCCGGCGTCAACCGGCAGGCGGGAGCAGTCCGGCAGGCGGCGGTCGGCAGGCTGAGTGCGCAGTCTGCGTTCGCGCGGAGTGCAATCCGCAATTCCCGCACGATGCCTCACCCCAGCCGAACGACTGAAGTCGCGGCTGGAACAACACGAAGCCCGCCTTCGCGGGCTGGGTCTTCCAGGTTCTGCAGGACCTGCAGGCACCGCGGAGCGCGAAGTTCGCAACTCGCGCCCTGAAACGCCGGCCCCGGCAATCCGCAATCCGCAATC
>JBBSMO010000550.1:0-2516 GCA_038233155.1 Longimicrobiales bacterium | reverse complement strand
CTACCAGCACCTACTACGCGGATACGCTGCCAACGTGGCTGCAGCGCTGGAACGCGCGCGGCGAGGCGGCGAAGCTGGCAGGGCGGTCCTGGGAACTGCTGCTGACTGCCGACCAGTACCCGGAGCCAGACAGCGT
The DNA here is from genome assembly GCA_038233155.1 of Longimicrobiales bacterium. Lineage (GTDB taxonomy): Bacteria > Gemmatimonadota > Gemmatimonadetes > Longimicrobiales > Longimicrobiaceae > JBBSMO01. The sequence continues at coordinate 2,380 of JBBSMO010000550.1, read as the reverse complement.
TCCCGCGGAGAGCCGCGGCCGCGACTACGTGTTCCCGCACCGCATCCCCACCGACCCGGCGCTGGCGGTGCGCACACTGCCCGAGTACCCGATGATGGACCAGCTCACGCTGGACGCAGCACTGGCGGGTGTAAGGGCGATGAACCTGGGCGCGGGACCGCAGCCGGATCTGCTGGCGGTGTCGCTTTCGACCACCGATGGCGTCGGACATCGCTATGGCCCCGACTCGCGCGAAATCCACGACCAGGTGCTGCGGCTGGACCGCATGCTCGGCGCCTTCATGGATTCGCTCTACACCCTCCGGGATTCGGCCGATATCGTCTTCGCGCTCACCTCGGATCATGGGGTCGCCTCCTTTCCGGAAGTCCGGCCCGGCGGCGAACAGGCCGCGGCCTATCATGTAGATACCGGGGCGCTCGCGGAGTGGGTGCGGGCCGAGGTGCGGCGGCTCGGCGCGGACAGCACCGCGGCCAGCTTGGACGACGGCTTTCTCTTCGTAGACCGGGACGCGTTCACTACAGCCGGGCGCACGCCTGACGAGCTGGTGCAAGGCTTCATCCGCCAGGCACGCGCAACCCCCGGGGTGCTGCGTGCCGAAACCATCAGCGAATTGCAGCGCGGGGATAGCGTCGGCGACGCCATCACCCGCCGCTGGCTGCACATGATTCCCATGGAGGGCGGCATCGAGGCAGTGGTGACGCTGCGGCCGGGTTATGTGGCGGGTACCGCCTCGTACGCGCAGCACGGCTCGCCGCACGAGTACGACGCTCTCGTGCCGATTATCTTCTACGGTGCAGGCATCCGCCCCGGGCGGATCGGCGAGTTCGCCCGCGTGGTGGACATCGCCCCGACGCTGTCGTACATCCTCGGCATCAAGCCGGCCGAACCACTGGACGGGCGCGTGCTCGAGGCGGCGCTGCGGTAGACTTGCCTCCTAATGGCGAGGCCGGGCGCTGGTCACGGCGATCTGCTGCTGTTCACTGCGTGCCGGAGCGGCTGCCCCGGCAACCACTCCGCAATCCGCAATTCTCCTCACCGCCCCGCCTCCCCTGTCACCGCGCCGCTGTCTTCCGCCCACCAGAGCGGCCCGAGCGCCCGCTGCCGCGGCCAGATCTCGGTCAACGTGTCCGCTTCGTACAGCCGCCCGTTCTTCATCACGTAGCGCACGCTGTTCGTGTTCTGGATGTCCTCGAGCGGATCGCGGTCCAGCACCACCAGGTCAGCGAGCTTGCCCGGCTCGACGGAGCCGAGGTCGTTGTCGAGCCCGATCGCGTCCGCGCCGATGATGGTGGCGACGCGCAGCGCGTCGTGCGGCTCCATCCCGCCCGATGCGATGGTCCAGAGCTCCCAGTGAACGCCGAGCCCCTGAAGCTGCCCGTGCCCGCCGAGCCCGACCTTGCCGCCGGCGTCCAGGATCTTGTCCGCCTGCTCGGCGAGCAGGGCGAACGAGTACTGGCTGGGGTGCCACCACCCTTCGCGGCGCAGGCCGCGCCCGGCCAACTCCGAGTAGGGCGTGAAGCGCCGCAGCTTCGAGTCCTGCAAAATGTCGTAGCGCTGATACCAGTAGTTCTCCGCCCATGGGCCGCCGTACTGCACCAGCAGCGTTGGCGTGTAGACGACGCCGCTTTCGGCGAGCAGGGTGGTGGCGTCCTTGAACAGCGGCGCGATAGGCAACGAGTGCTCGATGCCGGCGTAGCCGTCTATCGCTTCGGTGATATTCTTTTTGTAGTCCAGGCCGCCCTCGAGGGTCGGCGTCAGCCTCAGCTCGTGCGAGGCCATGATCACCCACTGCCGCACCTTGCGGTCACCCACCATGTACTGCTTGATGGTCTTGGTATTGTAGAAGTCGGTGTAGCGGCGCAGCACGTCGCGCGCATCGTCCAGACTCTTGATGTCGTCCGACCAGAACACGCCCGGCCCCGTGCTGAAGATGCGGGGCCCCAGGATCTCGCCTGTTTCTACGAGATCACCGTACGAGAGCACATCCGTGCTGCCCGTTTGCGGGTCACGGGTCGTTGTGACGCCGTAGGCGAGGTTCGCCAGGTACTCCCACACCTGCGTTTTGTGGATGCCGAAGGGCGGCCGCAGATGCGCGTGCACATCGACGATGCCGGGGATGATGGTGCGGCCGCTGACGTCTATCTCCCTAGCTCCCGCGGGAATCGCTACGCTGCCGCTCGCGCCGACCGCAACGATCCGGTTGCCGGTCACCACGATGTCGCCGCTCGGAATGATCTCGTCGCCCCTCATGGTGATGATACGCGCCCCGCGCAACGCGACCGTACCCTCGGGCCGGTCCTTGGGCACGGTGATGACGATGTCGGTGCGGCGCGGCTCGTACGCCGGCTGCTTGGTGCTGTCGGCCGCGGCAGAATCTGCG
>JBBSMO010000549.1:0-2518 GCA_038233155.1 Longimicrobiales bacterium | reverse complement strand
CTGCCGTCAGTTGCAGCAGCGGGTCCAGCTCGGGGCCGCCTAGCATGACGATTGTGCCGGTAGCGATCTCGAAGCGGCGGCCGACCGCATTGTACTCGCCTCGGTCCGTGTTGACGACGCCCTCGAGGGTAAGCACACCGCGCCGCCGGTCCATCTCGATGTGCAGCGGCTCCGCGTCTTCGGGGCTGTAGATCTCTACGTTCGCCTGCGCGCTGCGCACCCAGGTGTTGCGGTTGATTCGCAGATCTACATCTACCCGCAGGTTCTCGAGCAGCGCGTTCGGCTCGGGTACAACGCCCGCGGCGACGACCAGGCTGTCGATCACTGCCTCGACCAGGGGCTCGTCCAGCGCGATTGTTTCGTCGCTTTCCGGGATGTAGATGACGCCTTCGCGAACGGTCGCGGTGCCCGTCACCGCTACGCGGTCATACGGCCCCTCGACGTCCAGATCGGCGCTCGCCCGCAGCCGCCCTTGATAGTTGTCGAGGACGCGAGCGTTTCGCGCAGTGACCTCGAGGTCGAAGGCGGGTGTGCTCAGCTCGCTGATGTCGAGCTGGCCGGTTACGCGGATCGGGCCGCCACCGCTGTAGGCGACCAACGAGTCGAGGATGAGCGCGCTTTCGTCGATGCGCACCAGCCCTGCGATGTTGCGCAGCTCGAGCCCCGGCGTGACCACATCTGCCGAGCCGAGGTCAAGGGTGATGCGGCCGTCCACGTCCGGCTGCTCCCAGGTGCCGCGGACCTCGAGGTTGCCACTGGCGCGGCCCTGCACATTGGCGAGCGCGTCGGTGAAGCCATCCAGAGCATCCACCGGGAGCGAGTCGGCGCGCACATCCACCCTCAGCGGCCCGCCGAGCATGCGCGAACCCTCGACGCCCGACAAGGCGAGATCCACCGGCAGCCGCGCATCCGCGACCACGACAATCGTGCTGTCGCGCAGAAGCACGGCGCGGCTGACTAGTTCGCTGCCGGCGTAGGTGAAGGTGGCGCGTAGCCCCGGGAGCGCATTGCCCCCGTAGCTGACTTCGGCGAGGCTCGTTTCGCCGTTGATGCGAGGCTCTGCGGCCGTGCCATCTACTCGCGCCCGCATCGAAAGCAGCCCCTGAACCTGCGCGCTATCCTGCAGCAGGGCCGCGAGGTGCCCGACCTGCAGCCGGTCGATATCGACCGCCAGCTCTGTGTCGCCTTCCGCGGGGAGAGTGCCGTCTATGAAGATGCGGCCTCCGTTGTCGCTGCTCAGCGAGAGAGTTTCCACCTCGACTCCCATACCGCCCCAGCTTACGCGGCCCGGCTGAGTGGAAGTCCAGCGGGTCGTGTCGAAGCGCAGCAGCACATCATCCAGCAGGATCTCCTTGCGGTCCAGTTCGAGCAGATAGTCGGCGCGGAGGCGGTAGTCCCGGTCAGGACCCTGGTAGATGGCCAACCGTGCTGTTCCCGCGCCCTCATCCCTGCTGCCGGTGTAGCTGAGTTGGGTGGTGAGGCTGTCGATGGCGAACCCGCCCGCCCTCACCGAGTCGAGAGCCGCTTCGGCCTTAACGGCAGTAGCCGCGGTTCCGACGCCTTCGAGATCGTACCGGATGCGGCCGCGGTTCAGTGCGTTGCCGAGCGCGATCACGCGCTCGAGCTGCGCAGTGCCGCGCAGGTCGAAGCGGTCCAGGTTCCCCGCGATCACACCTTCCGCCTGCAGGCTGCCAGCGAGCGAATCGCGGGGCAGTGCGGGCACACTGTCTACCTCGAGCGCCGGTTCGGCCGGCTGGCCGGTCGCGGCCCGCTCGACCTCGGTCGCCTGCGCGATACGAGCGGAGTCGGCGAGGGCTTCGGCGAGGACCTGCGCGATCTCGGCGGTCCGCGGCTCGACGGCGGTGGTATCTGCCGGGACGTACTGCGCGAAATCCGACAGGCTGTCGATCGCGATGCGGTAGCGGAGGGTGCCGCTGCGATCCGCCGCCAGGCCGAAGCTGCCCTCGATGTCCGCCTGCGCGGAGGCGAGCCGCACCGTCCCCTGCTCGACGGTCGCGAGCCCCCCGGCGACGCGGACGAGGAGTTGCGCGGCGTCCACAGATACGCTGTCGGCGGTGCCGTCCGTAAGCGTGACGCGGGTATCGGTCAGATCCGCGCTGAGCGTGGCGTTCATCGTCGAGGGATCGGTGCCCTGGCCCTCGAGCGAGATGGTGCCGGTCAGCGCTGTGCGCGGCGCGGCGCCCGCAACGCCGCCAGCGTCGAAGTTGGCGAAGCGAGCATCGACATCATAGCGCTTCGGCGTGCCCTGCAGATCCAGGGTGCCACCGAGCTCGATTGAGCCCGACTCCTCGGTGGTGAGATCCAGCGCCAGATCAAGGTTGTCTAGCGTACCCCGCGCCGCGATCGTGCCGCTCGCCGTGCCCTGCAAATCGGCCGCGGGCACGAAGGCGCCGACGGTTTCGAGAGCGAGGGTCGGCGCACGCAGGTCTACGGCGAAGCGGCGCGGCTCCGTCATGCCCGCCCGCACCTCGCCAATCAAGCGGCTGACGCCCGTGGG
>JBBSMO010000548.1:0-2529 GCA_038233155.1 Longimicrobiales bacterium | reverse complement strand
GAGCAGAGCGCGAACGGTAGCCGGCTCGCGGCTGGTGGCGACCAGATCGAGCAGCGCCGGCAGAGTTGGCCCGGTAATGGCAGCAAGCTCCGCCCTCACGGCAGCACCCGCGCCGTCCAGAATGCGCCGGCGCAGCGTCTGCACCAGCACCCGTTCGATCTGCGGATGCCTGGGGAATTCCTGCGGCGGTGAGGGCAGCGTGCGGCCGCTTCCACGAGCATCGAGCAGCCTGACGATGCGCCGCAGTGCGTTGTCCTCCCCGTTCGGCAGGTAACGGCATTCGCGCGGCAATCGCAGACCGCCGCGGCGCTCCTCCCATTGCCATACCTGGCTGGTGCGCAGCACATCGGTGAAAATCAGGATGTCGGCACCGGCCGCTCCCGAGGCAGAGCGGATCGCCCGCCGCTCGAGGTACGCCGGGATCTGCCCGCCCAGCGGCGACAGATGCAGCAGCACCGCACCCCCGGCGTGATGAGCGAGCAGCGATAGGCCGGTCGCCGGCGGGGCTGCATTCGGCTGGTGCGGAACCGCCGCACTTGAACCAGCCCGGTCCTCGAACAATTCGCGGAGCTGCCACCTCGTCAGCCGCGGGCGCCGGCTTGGCGGCACGGCTGGCACCGAACGTGATGCATCGCTCCGCCAGGCCGCGCGGCCTTCGCGGCAATATCTCGCGCCTCTCGTATTCGAGTTGCCCATTTTCATCTCTCGCACGGATCGAAGCTCCTGTCTCGCACGGATGTAGACCCCTGGCTGGCTGGCGGCCTCGCCCTGCTCGCCATGCTGACCTTGGCGGCGCTGCAGCTTTACCGTACCGCGCCGCAGAGCGTCGCAGACGCGCGGGTGCGCAGCCTGATAGTTGCCCGCCCCAGCAATTTCACTCCGCGCATCGAACGTGCCGAGCAGCAGTACGCCGCCGCGCGCGCTTCCGTCGGCGCGGGCAACGATTCGATAGCCATGGCCGCTCTGGCCGACGCCGCGGGACAGGCGTGGACGGCTCGCGGCTTCGCGGAAGATGACGAAGATACCCGCCGCGCCACAACTCTGTGGGGCTACGCCATGCTCGGCCGCGCGGCGCTATTGCAAGCGGCGGGCACCGGGAGCGGCCTGCGCCGCGACGACAACGAACTTCTGCGGCAGGCGCTCGCCCTGGTTCAGCAGGTCGTGGCACAACCTGTTCCTCCCCTCGTCGGGGAGCGGGCGCAGCAGATGCAGGATGCTATCGAGCGGAAGCTTCGCCCTAGGCCGCTGGAATGGCTGCCTTCCCCCCGCTGACCCCGCCACGCCGCGCGGTCGCAGCGGCGCTGGCCTTTCTCGCCGCGGCTGCACTCGCTGGCATCACGCAAACGGCCACTGGCGTCGAGTACCGAGTATTCGGCATCACCGAGGGCATTCTCGGCTTGCTCTTCATCTACATCCTACTTTCCCGCGGCGTTTGGCGCAGAGCGCCGGGCGTCATCGGGTGGCTCCCCGTCGTCTACGGGCTCTTGGCAACCGGGCAGGTGCTTGAACTTCTCCTCCCGCCGCCCGGCATCATCGAATGGTTCGTTGTTGCGCTGCTGGCGCTGCTCGCCTGGTCCGCCTTGGCGAGCGGCTCGCGCCGCAGGCTCGCCGCCGCGCTTGCGAGCCTGGCTCTGCTCCTCGCCCTGCTCAAGTTCAGCGTGATTCCAGTCCTGCTCTCTCAGGCGACACCCTCCGGGCCGGACCCGCTGGGGTTGGGCAATTTAACGGCAGGAATCCGCCGCTTCTTCGTCGCGGAGGCACCCGCCGCCGGCGGGCAACTCGCGGGTTTCACCGCGCTTTGCTGCTGGGCGATCGGCACCTACCTTCTCTGGCCGCCGGAAGATGCGGATGCAGCCTCGCTCCGGGACCGCATCGAGCGGGTGCTAGACGGGTAGTGTCCTGCGCGCGCCTGGCGCTTTCGAGTTGCGCGGAGGAGCAGCGCGGTGGATAATGTCGTAGCATCCGGCCCGCGCCCCATCCCGATACCCCCGACCCCACGCCGCCCCCGTGAAGCTGCTGATCATCCGCCACGCCATTGCCGAAGACCGCGACGCTTTTGCCCGCGCCGGCCACAGCGACGCACTGCGGCCGCTGACCAACAAGGGAAGACGGCGGATGAGCCGTATCGCCGCCGGCCTGCAGCAGATCGTCAATTCGGTAGATGTGCTCGCCACCAGCCCCTTGGTTCGCGCTCGCCAGACGGCAGAGATCGTAGCAGAAGCCTACGGTTCAATCCCCGCAGAAACCGTCGCAGCGCTATCGGGTGCGGCCCCGCCGACAGATCTGCTCCCCTGGCTGAAAGCGAACGCCACGGCAGGGGTGCTAGCGGTGGTCGGCCACGAGCCGCACCTGGGGAAGGTCGCAAGTTGGCTCCTGTCCGACCAACAGCGCTCCTTCATCTCCTTCAAAAAGGGCGGTGCCGCGCTGCTCGAGTTCGGCAGCCGCGCCCCCGAACCCGGTGCTGCCCGCCTGCGCTGGTTGATGACGCCGAAGCAGTTGAGGAACAGTCGGTAGACGGCAGACGGCAGG
>JBBSMO010000547.1:0-2540 GCA_038233155.1 Longimicrobiales bacterium | reverse complement strand
CGTAGCGGAACTTGCCGAGGTAATCCTCGAGCGGGTAGATGAAGCTGGTGCCCGCGTAGTTCGCCTCGTACCCGAAGATGCGGTCCAGCTCGGTCGGGTGGGCGATGGACTCGTGCACGGTGAGCCAGAGGTGGGACGGCAGCAGCACCAGGTCGTACCGCCCGGGCTCGACCGGCTTGGCCGAAAGCTTCTGCACCGCCTCTTCCGCCCAGCGCGGTGCGTTCGCGATCAGGCCGGCGTTGCGCACGTACTCGTATCCAAGCCCCATCGGCGGGACATCGGTGGACTGCCGCGATTGGAAGTCGCTCCCGTCTTCCGCCACCGCCGTGATGTTCATGGTCGGGTAGGAGCGGTAGATGGTCTGCTCGGCGAAGGTTCCGACGGTGGAAGCGAAGGTCTTCTCTTCGCGCAGGAAGAGCATGCTCGAATTCACGAAGCGCGCGCCCCGCACCCCGAGCGCGGCCGCGTTCGCGGCGAGCAGCAGCTCGACCTTCTCCTCGATCGGCACATCGAATGGGTCTGTCTCGATGGGCGAACGCCAGCTCGCGTTCGGATAGGCCTCGGTTTCGGCGAGCCGCACCGGCCGGATCTTCGCGACCGCGTTCGCCTTCGCCTGCGACACCGCTTCGCGCGCTACTCGCTCCGCCTCCTGCAGCGTCATCTCGCGGCTGGCGGCGAAGCCAAAGGTATCGTTGGATAGCACCCGCACGCCGAAGCCGAATGTCTCGTTGTCTACGAGGCCGGTGATCTGCCGCTCGCGGGTAGAGATCGACTGGTTCCGGTTGCGGGAGATGCGTACGTCCGCGTACTGCGCCCCTGCCGACCGGGCTGCATCCAGCGCGCGCATCGCGATCTCCCGCACAGCGGCAGGAATGTCGGCAGGCGCGGCACCCGGGGTGGGAAGGGGAACTTGCGCCGCCGGATCGATGCCAGGCGAAGTGCGCGGTGCGCACCCCGTGGCCAACCCGGCGCCGAGCAGGGTACCCTGCCAGAGAAATTTACGTCGGTCCATTCAATTGTCTCGTCGAAGTGAGCTTGTCGTGATTGGGATGCCGATAGCGAATGTTCAAACCTGAGTAATCCGTGCGCTTAGCGCGACAATGCAGCCGCCGGCACGGACACGTATTCGACGCGAGAGGACGGTGGTGGTCTGGGTTCACCATCCGCATCGAGTTCGGAGAGGTGTAGTTCAACGGCCTCCCGAATTAGCCGCCTCACGGCCGCCTCGCTTTCGGCGACAGCTACGCACCCCGGCAGATCCGGGACGTATGCGCCGTAGCTCGAGTCGCTGCGCTCGATCACAATCGCGTATTCCATACCTATCTGCCTATTCCAGCCTGTTTAAGGACGCTGTTGAGGGTGCCCGGTGGCATATCGAGGCTCTTTTTCCCGCCACAGTGACAGTACCCCGCTTCTCCGGATGCTTGAAATGCCGGTGGCTTCCCCGGGTTCGCACAAGGAACCATCCATCCGCCTCGATCCGCTTGATCACATCACCAACCTTTATCCAAGGATTGTATGGCCTGCAACGCGGGGCGTCAACGCCGCCGCCTCGACTCTCCCGACTCCTCGCGCCGCTTCAGGCGCGCGGCTTGCGACGGTCTGCCGGCATGAAAGAGCCACCTCGGGTTGCGGTAGTTGGAGCTGGCCCCGCCGGCCTCACCGCCGCCTACCGACTGACCCGGGCCGGGGCGGCCGTAACGGTCTTCGAGGAGCGCGAGTGGGTCGGGGGGCGCACGCGCACGGACGAGGTCGACGGCTTCCGCATCGATGCCGGGATCCAGCTTTTCGGCTCGATGTTCACCGCGTTCTTCGCGTTGCTCGAAGAGATCGGTGCAGCCGATCTAGCGATCCGCGCGCCCGGGCGCGACGACGTCTGGCGCAAGGGGCGCGTACACGAGGTCGTCTTCGGCTCAGTAGCGAGCATGCTCGCCTCAAACGCTCTGCCGCTAGGCACCAAGATGCGCATGGGCGCCACGTACCTGCCGTTTCTGATGCGCCACGCCAGCGAACTGTCTCTGCACGCGCTCGAGCGCCTCGGCGGCACCCCTCACGACGCCGAGTCCATCGGCGCATGGGGCAAGCGCGAGATTGATGACGCCTTTGTCGAATACGTGGTGGCGCCCCTGCTCGCCGCCTCGTATGGGGTCTCGCCAGAGGAAACCGCCGCGGGGCTCTATCACACCCTTGCCTCGGATGCGATGACAGTCCAGGTATTCGCTCTCCGCGGCGGCGCGGACTCCTTTTGCGCAGCGCTGGCGGAGCGCGTCCGGGAGGGCGGGGGCGAGGTGCGGCTGTCCGAAAGCGTGTGCCGTGTAACCCCGAGCGGCGGCGGCGTCTCGGTTGCGACCGAAGCCGGCGCCGCAGAGCAAGACTTCGACGGTGCCGTGCTCGCCGTTCCCGCGCCGGCAGCGCTCGAACTGGTAGGCGACCATCGGTCCGGGCTGCGTGAATGGCTCGAGCGAGTCGAGTACCGCGGCACCTTCGCTCTCGCGCTGATGCTGCACGAGCCCGTCGCCGCGCGCTACTTCGGCTTGTCG
>JBBSMO010000546.1:0-2558 GCA_038233155.1 Longimicrobiales bacterium | reverse complement strand
TTGACGACGGCGAGATCGGCTGGAAGCAGGTGTTCGAGCGCTGGAAGGGGCGCGGCCCGAAGAATCGCGACTTTGTCGAATTGCTTCAAGAAGGCAAGCAGTTCCGCAAGATGCTCGAGGCTGCATGACCGCGGCGACCGCCGAAGCACGCAGGGCACACATAGCGGCGCAGGAGCGTGGACCGGATAGCTATCCGGTACCGCCGGCACGTCGTACCGGGCGCCTCTGGGACGCGCTGCGGGAAGTGATGGACCCCGAGATCCCCGTCTCCCTGGTTGATCTTGGCCTCATCTACGATGTGCGTTTACACCACGGGACGGCAGCCGTAGACGTCACCTTCACGGCCATCGCCTGCCCTTGCGTCCACTTCATCAAGTGGGACATCGCCGAACGCCTCCAGGCCGAAGATGGCGTCGAGGACGTAGCCATCAACGAGGTTTGGAACCCGCCGTGGACCAAGTCCCGCATCACCCCGGAAGGGCGCCGGCAAATGAAGGAAATGGGCATTTCCGTTTAGCGGGGGAAAGTACACCAGTCTTCAATAGCGACTACATGTGGCGGCCGGGGCGGGCCCACCCGCTACAGACTACAGACTACTGACTACATGAAAGAACCTGTATACGAAGTTTTCGCTAGAAAAACGCGTGACCAGCCACTGCACCATATCGGGTTTCTCAATGCCATGGGGGACGATTTGGCGCGGGTCTATGCGTGGAAAACTTATGACGAGCAGAACTGGTTCGAGATGTGTGTGGTTCGCCGCACGGCGCTGCTGCCGGTGAACCAGACGGAGAGCCATTACGCGGACCGCGTCCCGGAGCAAACGGGCAAGGTAGTTCACGCTGTCGGCGCTGCATCGTACGGCGGTTCCGAAGTGTCTGGCGAAGAGGTGCCGGAATGACGCCGCCAGCCGTTGCAGCCCCGGTATCGAGCGCTGCTGAGCTAGCGCCGGCGGTACGGGAAGCTCTCGGTTCGTTGATATTGACCCTCGCCGATAACAAGCGAATCCTCGGCATCCGCTATTCTGATTGGATGTTGGGCGCACCGACCATCGAAGCCGGCATTGCAGCCTCTTCCATGGCGCAGGATGAGTGGGGGCACGGGCGGCTTACCTACTCGCTGCTCTCCGAGTTCGGCAGCGACCCGGCGCATCTCGAGCACGAGCGGTCACCGGGCGAGTATCACTCGATGCAGGCGCTGGACGAGGCATTCACCTCGTGGACGGAGTTCACTGCCGCGAGCCTGCTGCTGGACACTGCGCTATCTCTCCAGTACGGCGTTCTGCTGGACAGCCGGTATGTTCCCGTTCACAACCGTGTGCAGAAGCTGCTGGACGAAGAAAGCTATCACTTCCAGCACGCCGCGGCGTGGACTCGCCGATTGGCAGCCGCACCCGAAGTCCGCGGCGCTTTTGAGGCGGCACTGGCGCGCTACCTGCCAGCCGCATTGCGCTGGTTCGGGCCGCCCGGAGGGGAGCAGTCGGGGGTGCTCGAAGCTGCAGGTGTGGTTCACGCTGGTCCCGAAGCTCTGCGCGCGCACTACCTCGCGCAGATCGGGCCGGTGCTGGCGGAGGCGGGCCTAGCGGAAACGGCCGGCATCCGCCTGGGCGCAGACGATTTTTGGGAGTACACCCCAGAATTGCAGTGGGAAGGCTGGCGGGACAGCACGCGCCGCGCGGGCGGCGACGGCCCCAACGAGGAGACCATCCGCCGGGTTCGCGGTGACAAGAACCGCGCGCTGCTGCTGGACTGATGAGCGAATTGCCGGCTAAGCGCGAGGGGGATGGCAAGCTGCTGCCAGATTCGCCAGCCTGTCCCTTTTGTGATCTGGCGGAGACCGAGCTAGTCTCCCCCTTCGGCGGGCAACTCAGCGTGGCCACCTACTGGTGCCGCCGCTGCCGAACGGGCTTCGACTACATGAAAGGGCAGAGCGCCGCCGCAGATTGACGGCTAGGGCGGGAGGTCACGCCGCCGCCTGGGCGTGCCCGCCCCCGTCGTCGCCGCCATCGCCTTCGAGAACTTCCCGGGCATCTTCGAGCAACGTGGCCGGGACGACCAGGTCCACACCGCGGATCGTAGGACCGGCCCAGCCGGGGCCGAAGATACCAATATGCTCGCCGAGTACCTGCGCGGGGATGTCTGCCGCCGCAAGCATCGCCTTGGCGAGGTCCGCCTCGTAGACAGCGCCGTAGGTCGCTACCACCACCCATCCGCTAGAGCTCACTCTTCTTCTCCCTGGTTGGGTGACCGCAGCCGCAGCACCTCGTTCCGGCAGTGAAGCAGCGCGGTGCGTAGCTCCTCCCGGTCGCGGGTAGCCACATCCAGGCTCAACCGCAGGTTGTCCAGCTCGCGCTGCTGCTGGCGAAGCATCGCCACCATCGCGGGAATATCCCCGCTCGCCGCTCCGCGTTCCCACCGTTCGAACTGCGCGTCGTGGTGCGAGCCGTTCTGCATCAGGCGTAAACCGCGTCTAACACCGTGGCTGGCGCGGGCATTCGCGCGTCGCGGCTGGCGAGTGCGGCGCTGGCGGCGGCATCGACTTCGCTGCTCACCCGCGCT
>JBBSMO010000545.1:0-2566 GCA_038233155.1 Longimicrobiales bacterium | reverse complement strand
CGCAGCGACTAACTCATCTTGCCGCGCGACAGCGACACCAGCGGCGCGAGACCGAAGAGCAGTCCCGTGACGGCGGTAATCACCAGCGTAAAGGCCAGCACCCGGCCGTCCAGCGTGATCGCTTCCGCGCGGGGAATGCTTTCCGGGTCCAGCGCCACGAGCGCCTCGACTCCAACCCAGCCGAACACCAGTCCAACCAGCCCGCCGATCACCGCGATGCTGAGGCTCTCCACCAAAAAGAGCCGGATCAGCCGGCCGCGCCCCGCACCCAGCGCGGCGCGCACTGCCAGCTCTCCCTCGCGCTTCGCCGCGCGCGCGAGCAGCAGGTTCGCGACATTGGCGCACGCGATCAGCAGCACCAGCGCGACGGCACCGAGCAGAATGGCGAGTGCCGGCCGCACCTCGCCGACTGTTTTCTCCTGCAGGCCGGTGAACACGATCTGATGCGTCGAGTCGTTCGGGGCATGATTGTTTCCGGTGATGTCGCCCCACCTGCCGAGCAGGCCGGCAAGCTCTCCGCGCGCCTGCCCGAGGCTGACCCCCGGCGCCAGCCGCCCGGCGAGATGCAGAAAATGGGAGCCACGGTTGCTGGGGTTCGGCGGCAGCGCCAGCGGTTCCCAGACATCCACCCGGCTTCCCTGCACATCGAAGTTGGGCGGCATGACGCCGATCACCGTGCTGGTCCGGCCGTCCGCTTCGACGCTCCTACCGAGGATTCCGGCATCCCGCCCGAACACGCTCGACCACAGCCGATGGGAGATGATCACGACCGGCGGTCCGCCCTCGACGTCCTCCTCGGCGCTGAAGGCGCGCCCGAGCTCCGGGGGCACACCGAGGGTGCGAAAGAGCTCCGCACTGGCGACGGCCGAGGGTACACGCACCGGGGCATCGATGCCGGACAGCGACGTCGAACCCGTCCGCCACGCACCGATCGCGGAAAAGCTGCGCAGGTTCTGCTGCATGTCGCGGTACTCCGGCGGTGATACCCAGAATTCATCGAAGCCGAGCGTCGGAAACTGGCTTTCGATGAATACCAGCCGCTCCGGCCCCCGATATTCCAGCGGCTTCAGCAGCACGCCGTTGGTGACGCTGAAGATGGCCGCGTTGGCGCCGATGCCGAGCGCGAGCGTGAACACCGCCACCGCCGCAAAGCCTGGATTGCGCCAGAGCGTGCGGAACGCGTAGCGGACGTCCTGCAGAAATGCACTCATCGAACCAGCCGTTTGCGTGAAGAGGAGATCGACCCCATTACTCCGCCCGGAGCGCGACCATGGGATCCACCCGCGCCGCACGGCGCGCGGGGAGATAGCTGGCGAGCAATGCGACGGCGACTAGCAGGAGCGGCACCATGACAAAGGTGGCGAGATCCGTCGTGGCCACCCCGAACAACAGGGAGCGGAGGAGTCGCGTGAGGGCAAAGGCGCCCGCCAGCCCCACCGCCAGCCCGGCGGCCGTGAGGATCATCCCCTGCTTTACGATCAGTCGCAGGATATCGCCGTGATTCGCCCCAAGCGCTAACCTCACCCCGATCTCGCCCCGGCGCTGCGTGACTCCGTAGGAGATGATGCCGTAGAGACCGATCGCGGCAAGGAGCAGGGCGATGGCGGCGAAGCCGGTGAGCAGGTAGCTGCTCAGCCGCGAGCGCGCCGCGGCCTCGGAGACCACCGACTCCATCGTGCGAATGCTGGCGATCGGCAGGTTGGGATCGAGCTCCCTGACCTGCGCTCGCGCGGCACCCGCCAGTGCCAGCGGGTCGCCCGTGGTGCGGACCAGGACGTTGAGGTTGACGTCGGGGAACTGCGAAAAGGGGCGGTAGAACGCCGACGCCGGCTGGTCCGTGAGACTCATCTCACGGACGTCCTCCACCACGCCAATGATCTCTCCCTCGAAATCGTCGCCCCAGTTGAATGTCAGCCGCTTCCCGACAGGGTCTTCTCCGGGAAATTGCTCCCGCGCAAGCTGCTCGTTGATCACGAAAACGGCCGGCGACTGCGCGTGATCGCGCTCGTCGAACGTCCGTCCACGCAGGACGCGGATTCCCTGTGCCTGAAAGTAGTCCCCTCCCACCGCCCGGACATCGCCCGACAGATTCTCCCCCGCGGGCGGCTTCGGACGGTCTGCCCGCCAGGTGCTGGTCCGGGACTTTTCACCGGTGAGAGGCAGATACTGGATGGTGCCGACGGCCTGCACCCCCGGCAGCCCTCGCAGCGCGGGGACCAGCCGCCCCATGAAGCCCTGGACCGCCTCGTCGGAATCATACGCGTCCGACGAGAGGCTCATCCGCATCGTGAGCACCCCCTCGGATTGCATCCCGGTGTCCACGGCCTGCAGCTTTTGGAACGAGCGCAGCAGAAGTCCCGCGCCGATCAGGAGCATCAGGGCCAGCCCTACCTCCGCCACAACCAGCCCATTGCGCAGCCGCTTGGCCGGACTGCCCCCGGTGTTCCCTCGGCTGGCATCGCGGAGTGTGCCCTGCAGATCGGTACGGCTGGCGGCGAACGCCGGAGCCAGCCCGAAGATGATCCCCGTCAGCAGAGTGGTCGCCAGCGCGAACGCGAGCACGCGT
>JBBSMO010000544.1:0-2576 GCA_038233155.1 Longimicrobiales bacterium | reverse complement strand
TCCTCGAGCTCGGCTTCGTACTCCGCGCCCATCCGCTCGAGCAACTCGAGGGTTGCCTTCGCTTCCGCCTCATCCACCTTGGACATGGCGAAGCCGACATGAATCAGCACCCAGTCGCCCGGCGCGGCGCCGCCGGTATCATCACCATCCAACAGCGCGATGTTGACCGTGCGGTGAACCCCGGCCACATCCACTTTGGCGAGGCGCTTCTGTTCATCTACGAGTTCCACGATCTGTCCCGGAATAGCGAGGCACATCGGGCGGTCTCCGCGGAAGAGGGGAGGCGGTGCCGGTCGCCAGCGATGCGCACGGGAACTGTTACCCGCCACGTAGCATAGCTCGCGACCTCTGCTGCAATGTTCGCTACAGATCGGCGTATGTCAAGGGCATTCTTTTTTCGCCGCGGCGATCGCCGCCTGGCCATACGCGATGCCGCCATCATTGGGGGGGAATTTCTCGGGCACCAGCACCCGTAGCCCGGCCGCATCGAGCCGCGCCGCGGTGCGTTCGAGCAGCAGCACATTCTGAAAAACGCCGCCAGACAGAACGACGGTTTCCACTCGATTCCGCGCCGCGACGGCTGTACACACGCGCGCCGTCACGTCGGCCACCCCATCGTGGAAGCGGGCGGAGATCGTCGCTACGGGTACGCCCGCCTCCACGTCGGACGCAACGCGCCGCAGTACAGCGCGAGGATCGAGTACCAGAGGAGCCGGACTTCCATTGTGCTGCTTCCGGAAGGTCTGGTGTCCCTTCCCGCCTTGCGGGGGACGGGCCGGGTAAGGGGGACCGGGGGGCGGGGAGCTGAGGGCGCCATCTGGCGATTCAGTGATCTCCCAGCGATACCCCCGCACTTCCTCCGGGTCCGCCAGCGCCTCGAGCTCGATCGCCGCCTGCCCCTCGTAGCTGACACGCGCGCGCACGCCGCAGAGCGCTGCGACCGCATCAAACAATCGCCCCATGCTCGTGGTAAGCGGCGACGCGAGGCCGCTGCGGGCGAGTCGCGCTACGGTGCGCCAGCGTTCTGGATCAACCTCGTCCTCAAGCGAAGCGGGCAGCGTCGGGTCCGCGCCGCAGGCAGCGACGAGCCAGGCGCACGCCATGCGCCACGGTTCGCGGATGGCCGCCTCCCCGCCCGGCATCCGCACTGGCCAGAGGTGGCTGGCGCGCTCGAAGCCGCGTAGGTCGCCAAGCAGAATTTCGCCGCCCCACACCGTGCCGTCGGTCCCGTAACCGGTGCCGTCGAAGATCGCGCCGATCGCGGGGCCGCTTTCGCCATGCTCCGCGAGGCAGGCGGCGAGGTGCGCGTGGTGGTGCTGCACGCCGACGAGTGCGATATCGCCGCCCGCCGCTTCCGCGCGTTCCAGAGCATACTTGGTCGACAGGTACTCGGGGTGCAGGTCGTGTGCGATGATCTCGGGGCGCACGGTGAAGAGGCGCTCGAAGTGGTCGATTCCTTCGCGAAAAGAGCGGAGCGTTTCCCAGTTTTCGAGGTCGCCGATGTGCGGGCCGACCCACGCCTGCGCTTCTTTCGCGATGCAGAAGGTGTTCTTGAGGTGCGCGCCGGCCGCGAGCAGCGGGCGTTCCGCCGCTACAGGCAGTTCGATAGCCGCGGGCACGAAGCCGCGCGAGCGCCGCAGCAGCATCGGCCGCCGCTCGCCCGCGATCGAGACGACGCGGACTATCGAGTCGTCGGTGCGCGTCTCGATCGGGCGGTTGTGCAGCAGGAACAGGTCGGCGACACCGGCGAGCCGCTCGATCGCTTCCTCGTCGCGGAAGGCGATCGGCTCATCAGACAGGTTGCCGCTGGTCATCACCAGAGGGGCTCCTACCTCCGCCATCAACAGGTGATGCAGCGGCGAGTAGGGCAGCATGACGCCCAGCTCGCGGCGGCCCGGCGCCACTCCGGGTGCGACCCCCGCCTCCGGGAGCCGGCGCGAGAGCACAATCGGCCGCTCGCGCGAGACTAGCAGCCGCTGCTCGTGCTCGTCCAGCATCACCAACCGCCGCGCCGCGCCGATATCGGAGACCATCAACGCGAACGGCTTTTCTTCGCGGTGCTTCTTCCCCCTCAGCCGCGCGACCGTCGCCTCGCTATCGGCGCGGCAGGCGAGGTGATAGCCGCCGATGCCTTTCACAGCGACGATCGCACCTTCGAGCAGTGCCGCAGCAGCTATAGCAACCGGATCGCCCGCGGCAGTCGTCTGCTCCCCGCCAGCGCCCGCCCCGGCGGCTGCCGGCCCAACACGCCCAGTGGTTGCGCTCCAGCCACATTGGCGGTTCTCCCCCTCTCCCTCCTTGGGAGAGGGGGCCGGGGGGTGAGGGCCGCTGTCGCCGGGAACCGGGGCCGCATTCCCCAACCCGGCTTCCGCATTCCGAACCAGCCGTACCGTCGGGCCGCAGGCCGGGCAGGCGTTCGGCTGCGCATGAAAGCGGCGGTCGGCCGGGTCTTCGTACTCGGCCCGGCAGAGGTCGCACATTGGGAAGCCGGCCATCGTTGTCAGCGGGCGGTCGTACGGCACGCCGCGCACGATGGTGAAGCGCGGGCCGCAGGTGGTGCAGTTGATGAACGGGTA
>JBBSMO010000543.1:0-2580 GCA_038233155.1 Longimicrobiales bacterium | reverse complement strand
CCTCTTCATCCAGGACGTGGTAGATGGCGGATGCGCCGCCCCGCTCCATCGCCTCGATCACCAGCTCGGCACCGGTCTCTGGCGTCGGTGGCAGCCCCTTCATCTCCGCCCAGTCGTAGAGCGTCTTGCCCTCGAGCTCTTCCATCCACTCGACGCGCGCGAGCTGCACGCGGCGCAGATCACCGCCGCCGCGGTCATTCAGGATGTTGAATTCGATCCCCGCTACGATGCTGTCGCGCAGTACCGGGTCTTCGAGCCGACGCGAAAAGGCGCTGTCGCCGCCCGCCACCGCCCATGCGGGCACAAGAACGCTGATGCCGGTATAGGTCGCGGTGTACGGGTATTGGTCGGTCATCACGTCTATGCCCGCCGCGCGCGCCGAGTCTACCATCGCCAAGGTCTGCAGGCTCGCGCCCCACATCGGCTGGCCAATCACCTTGTGGTGGGTAAGGACCACGGGGATTTCCGCCCGCCGCCCGATCTCGATTGCTTCGGCCACGCCGTCGAGCAGCCCGAGCCCTTCTTCGCGGAGGTGCGAGGTGTAGATCCCGCCCGAATCCGCGGCCACCTGGCTGAGCGCGACGACCTCGTCCGTCTCGGAATATGCACCGGGAACGTACTTGAGCCCCGTAGAAATCCCCCACGCGCCCTCGCCCATGGCCCGAGCGATCATCTGCCGCATCTGATCGAGCTCGGCCGGTGACGGCGCTCGGTTCGAGGTGCCCATCACCTCGCGCCGTACCGTGTTATGGCCGATCAGAAAGGCGACATTGATGCCGAGACCCAGCGCCTGCGCCGAGTCCAAATATTCGCCAATCGGCCAGGGAGAGCCGCCGTCGGGACCACCCAGCGCCGTAGTTACTCCCTGTCGGATCGCGCTCTCCGCGTCCGGCAGCCGCAGCAGCGGCTCGAGGTGCGCGTGCAGATCGATGAAGCCAGGCGCGACAATCTTGCCTCTCGCATCAATGGTCCGCGTGGCGGCCCCGGAATCGAGCGGGGTGCGTGACACCCGCACGATGCGATCGCCACGAACGCCGACATCCGCGCGGAAGGCCGGCGAGCCGCTGCCATCCAGCACCTCGCCCCCGGTGATCAGCAGGTCGAACTGCTCCGCGACCCCGTCGCCTGCCTCGGCTGACGGGGACGCGTCCGCAGCGGGCGCCGACGCCGTCGTCTGCGCACAAGCAGTGGTCCACAAGGCGATTAGGAGCAGAGCGGCGAAGCGGAATGGCATCATGCAGATGGTATGGGTTGCGAGGTTGCTGAGAATAAGCCCCTCAGCCAGACGATTGAAATCGCGGCTGGAACTACACGAGGTCCGCCTTCGCGGACTGAACTCCGGCAAGTAAATCCTAGTCCCGCGACCGCGGGGATCGCGGCCGACAGAGCGGCGGCAACCCCGCGTTACTCCGCAATCCGCACTCCGCAATCCGCACTTCAGTATCCCCTTACGCCGCCGTCATGGCGCGGGTCGGCGACGCCGATCCACCGGCCGTTGCGGCGGGCGATCATATAGATGCGGGCGTAGCCAAACGAAAGGGCGGCGGGTTGATAGCCCATCTCGCGGGCTTCCGCGAGCACATCCGCGGAAAAGCCGTTTTCGAGCTGTATCCTGGTGTTCCCCGGTGCGGGGAAGATGCGCGGCATGCGCACCGCATCGAGGGGGTCCAGGCCATAGTCCAGGGTGTAGATCATGGTCTGCACCATGGCCGTTGGGATACGGCCGCCGCCGGGGGCGCCCACCACCATCTCAACGCGGCCGTCGCGAAGCAGAATCGTGGGTGCGATGGTGGACTTGCGGGTGCGCCACTCGGAACCGCCAGCGGTTTGGCCGGGGCCGTCGAAGGCAAAGGCCGAGTTGTTCAGAAAGAAGCCTTCTACGCGAGCTCCAGTGCCCCAGAGGGAGCTGTTGGTATGGGTCAGCGCGACCGCGTTGCCGTCCGGGTCGACCACTGAAAGGTGCGTCGTTTCACCAGCGTCCTGCACTGTTCCCGGGCCGCCGGGCGCCGTGGTCACCTGCGCCGGCGGCGTGGCTACATCTGAGTATGGGTCGAGGCGGCTGCAGGCGTTCGACGCACCCGGCGCATCGAACGCTCGCGGGTCTCCCGCCTCAAATTCGGGCGCTGCTTTGCCCCGCCCTATTTCGGACCGGCGCTGCCCGGCGTAGCCTTCGGAGATCATCCCCAGCGCGGGGACCGCTTCCCAACGCGGATCGTCGTTCAGCCGGTTGTCGGCGATGCCGATGCGCAGCGCCGTCGCAAGCACATCGAAGGCGCGGGCCGACTGTGTCGGCAGCCCGAGCGAGGCGAGATCGAACCCCTCGAGAAGTTGCAGAGTCTGAATTATCTGCGTTCCCGTTTGGGGTGGCGGCGCGGAAAGCACGGTCCAACCGCGGTATTCGGCGCAAAGCGGGCGCTTCCAATTCGGCTGGTACCCAGCCAATGCTTCCGCGGTCGTCGGGTTGCCGCCCCTGTTGATCGCGTGGACTACGCTGGCGGCGATCGGTCCGCGGTAGAAGCCGCTGGCTCCCTCGGCGGCGATTCTGCGCAAGGACGCGGCAAGCTCCGGCTGGCGAAGGAT
>JBBSMO010000542.1:0-2583 GCA_038233155.1 Longimicrobiales bacterium | reverse complement strand
GATGCCGACCGCCAGCGCAATGGCAGCCCCGAACGTGGCACCGCCCATGTCCAGCCCCGCGGCCGCAGCGCCGAAGGCGACTCCAACCGCGAGCCCTTCGGGAATGTTGTGCAGTGTGATGGCCATCACCAGCAGTGTGGTCCGCTCCCAGGCGGTTGAGATTCCCTCTGCCTGCGACCGCTTCATCAGCGGGTGGAGGTGGGGGAGAAACTGATCGGTGAGGCGGAGAAAGCCGGCGCCGGCCAGGAAGCCGACAGAAGCGGGGATCCAACCGGCGACTCCCTGAGCTTCTGCCATGTCGATCGCCGGCGCGAGCAGTGACCAGAAACTCGCCGCGATCATCACTCCCGCCGCGAAACCGAGCATTGCGTCGAGCACCCAGCGCGGCATGTCGCGGCGCAGAAACACCACTGACGCGCCGAGCAGCGTGAGCCCCCAGGTGAAGAGGCCCGCGAGGAATGCCTGCAGGATAGGGTTGAGTTCGGCGAACCAGGTCATGGGGAAATCGCGTTCTTCGCCTCGCGGCGGCGTTTCAGATGAAGGGCCAATTATAGACGGGGATGTTTGCGGCCGCGGGGCTGGCCGCAAACATCTCCGCGCGGGGGCCGGTACATCGCAGCGCCGGCCCCGCGCGGCTTTCGGTCAGCGGCTCAGTGTTCGTCGCGGCCGTGGACGACCGCGGGCGGGTGGGTGACCTCGACGGCGGAAAAGCTCTCCAATATCCGGTAGGTGTGAGATGCACCTTTCGGCACTACCCAGGAATCGCCCGGCTCGAGGGTCACCGTCTGCCCCTCGGATTCGAGCTCGGCCTTGCCTTCCAGCACAAAGCCGATGGTTTCATAAGGGCGGCTGCGCGGCTCCTTGTCCTGCCCCGGCTGCTCGTTGCGCCACATGCGCATCCCCATGCTGACGCCGGCGGCGAGGTACTTCTGCCCCATCTCGCCCTCGGGCGATGTGCTTGACTGCACCTTGTGTATGCTCGTATCTCCCATGCTGTGCCTCCCGGTAGTGAACGGTTCGTGTCGCGCGGCGAGGGTGCAGGATTCATGCGCGCTGCAGTGCCGGCAGCAGTCACTTCACGCAGCTTCGGCTCGTTGCAGCACCTCGGGGTGCGCCCCGATCTGGTCTCGCACCGCCAGCTCCTCGATCATCGCGCGGAAGGCGGCGCGCTGCAGCGGGTAGCTGACGCGGTACCCCCGCCGCCATACCGCGTAGATCAGGCGCCGCACCTCGGCTGCGGGGAGTTCCGCGCGCACGTCTCCGACCGGCTGCCGGTACAGCACGTAACGGCGCCGCGACAAGCCCGGCGTCATCCCGGGATGGTAGTAGTTCAGGTCGAGGGGGATCGCGGCGCCGTGACGGACCAGGCCGTGCAGCCAGCGGCTGTCGATGCGCACCTCACCCAGCACCCACGCGAGCGTTTCCCGGCCGTGGCGCCTCGCGTCCGCGATCAAGGCGCCGACCAAGGGAGTGCGCAAGCGGCGGCCGAGCTGGCGGCCGCGATGGTCCGGCGAAACCGCCAGATAGGTCACGAAGCCGGCGTTCACCCCGGCGAGATAGACGCCGGTGATGGTCGCGATCGGGTGCCCGTCTCCGTCCAGCGTAGTGAACAGATGAAAGTCGTAGGGGTCGAGCAGCCCGACTCGCTTCTCGGCGACTTCCGAGGTGAGATCCTCGAGCGTGTGCCGGTCGTAGGGCGGAAAGTTCTCGAGAATCAGGTCCAGCGCTTCAGCCGCGAGCGGGTCGCGCTCGTCCACGACCTCGATGATCTTCTCGTGAGTCACGGTCCCCATTCTAGGACTCCTTTGCTTCGCCGATCTCGAGACCGAAGATGCGGGCCGTGTTGCGCCACAGGATCAGCTCCGTTTCCTCCGTGGAGAGCTCGAGATTCCTCACGAAGCGGATGTAGCTGCCCATATCGCAGATCGGCCAGTCCGTTCCGAACAGCAGCGACGACGGGTCTCCGGCGAAGGCGACCACCTCGCGGATCTGCTGGAGCATGAAGCGCTCGAAGCGCTCCTCGAAACGGCCGAGGGTGAGCCCCGAGATGTCGCCGACGACATTCTCGTTCTTGTAGATCACTTCCATGGCATCCGTCACCCACGGGTTGCCGAGGTGGCAGATCACGAAGGTGACGTCGCGAAAGTCCACGGCGACCTCGTCCACCTCCAGCGGGTGCGCGTACTTCACCCTGCCTTGCGGGTCGAAGGTGTCTCCGGTGTGGATCATCACTGGCACCCCGAACTCGGCGGCCAGCTCGTAAACCACCCGCATGCGAGCGTCGTGCACGTAGAACGCCTCGTAGCCGGGATACAGCTTGAGACCTTTGATCTGACCGTTGCTGAGCTGGATGCGCAGGTCAGCGAGGTCGTGCGCGCGATAGTTGTAGTAACTAACACCGGCCACCACGCCGATCTGCGGGTCGTCGCCCACGACGTCCAGAATCTCCTGAGTGCTGGGTCGCTGCTCGTTCACCTTGTACGACGAGAGGACGAGTGAGTAATCGATGCCGTGGCGCTGCATCTCAGATTTGAGTGCCCGGTAGCGATCCTGAAGCGACTCAAGCTCGCCGTCGTGGTAGCG
>JBBSMO010000541.1:0-2583 GCA_038233155.1 Longimicrobiales bacterium | reverse complement strand
GCTGCGGTCGCGCTTGGGTGTGCGGATGGTCCGCGCCGGGTTCACCTCGATCAGCTCCTCCACGTGCAGAAAGTGGAAGAACGAGCGCACAGCCGATAGCTTGCGCGCCACTGACCGCTTGCCGAGCCCGCGGCGGTCCATGCAGTCGCCCATAAACGAGCGGATCGCCAGCCGGTCCACACCCGCCCACTGCCACTCGGGAGTTCCGTAGTACCGGGTGAGAAAGGCCGCGAACTCGCCGAGATCACCGCGGTAGGCGTGCAGAGTACGCGGCGACAACTGCCGCTCGTGCTCGACCTGCCGAAGAAAGTCACCCGTCTCCGGTCGTGCGGGTTCCTCCGGGTGCGGCACGGCTGCCGCGTCTGCGGCGCCCTGATTCGCCTGGTCCTGCCGCTCCATCTTCAGCCGGCGTACACCGGCCCGGCCGCGCCGATACCGGTTTCATCGAGCCACGCGGCGAAGTCTGCCCGGGCACGCTCGCTGAGCAATTCCCGCTTGCGCGACTTGTCTCGCACCCGCTCGTTCAGCGGGTCTACCAAACCCCAGTTCGAGTTCATCGGCTGGAACTTGCCGGGATCTGCTTCGCGCAGGTAGCGCATCAGGCCGCCGAGCATGGTGGTGGGCGGCGGCAGAACGGGCTCGAGACCGCGGACGATACGATCCAGGTTCGCGGCGGCGAGAATCCCGGTTGCCGTAGACTCGGTGTACCCTTCCACCCCCGTAAGCTGGCCGGCGAAAATCAGGTCGGGCCGATCGGGAAGCGAGCCGAATTCCGTCAAGCCCCCCGGAAAGTTCAGGTAGGTGTTGCGGTGGATGGAACCCCAGCGCAGGAACTCGGCATTTTCCAGCCCCGGAATCATTCGGAAGATGCGTTTTTGCTCCGGAATCTTCAGCCGCGTTTGGAAGCCGACCAAGTTCCACATCTGGCCAGCCCGGTCTTCCTGCCGTAGCTGCACAACGGCGTGTGCCTGCCGCCCGTCCCACCGCGGAACTGGCAGGCCCACGGGCTTCATCGGTCCGAAGCGAAGGGTTTCGCTCCCCCGCCCGGCCATCACCTCAATGGGCAGGCACCCTTCGAAATACGGGACCTTCTCCCAATCGTGCCCCTCGTAGCTCTCGCCACTGCCGAGCGCCGAAATGAAGGCCTCGTATTGCTCGGGGGTCATCGGGCAGTTCAGGTAGTCGTCACCTTCCCCCTTTCCATAGCGGGATGCGGCGAACACCGTATCGAGATCGAGCGACTCGTGCGAAACGATGGGCGCGATGGCATCAAAAAAGGCCAGCCCTTCGTCGCCCATTGCACGGCGGATCGCCGCCGAGAGCGCGTCCGACGTCAGCGGCCCTGTCGCGATGATCGCGGGTCCGGCGGGAAGCTCCGTCACCTCGTCGCGCCGCACGGTAATATACGGGTGGGAGAGGACCGCGGCATTCATCCGTTGCGCGAACTCGAGCCGGTCTACCGCGAGCGCGGAGCCACCCGGCACCCGCGCATCTTCGGCTACCCGCAGCAGCAGGCAGGCGAGCGCCCGCATCTCCGTTTTGAGCAAGCCATGCGCATTCGCGGGATCTTCCGACTTGAACGAGTTCGAGCAAACGATCTCGCCCAGCAGCTCCGTCTTGTGCGCGGGAGTACCGCGCACGGGGCGCATCTCGAACAACGTCACCTCGTGACCCCGCTCCGCGAGCTGGTACGCGGCCTCGCAACCTGAAAGGCCGCCTCCCACCACTGTCACCTTCGCCATGCCTGGCACTCCCGTTCGCGCTGAATGTACGAGCAATTTAGCTCGGCTTGCCACGGCGGCCGGACCCTGCGCCCGCCTTTTTCCGCCGCCCGCCGCCCTTCTTCGTTCCCTTGGCACGGGCCGCGCGGGCGGCGAGCAACTCGACCGCCTCCTCCATCGTCAGCGTTTCGGGTGCGGTTCCCTTGGGCAGGTTGGCGTTGATACCCTCGTTCTTCACGTATAGCCCAAAGCGGCCGTCGTAGATGTTCACCGGCTCGCCATTCTTCGGGTGCGGTCCAAGTTCCCGGACCGGCTCCGCCGCAGCGCGGCCCTTGCGCTTCGGCTCGGCGAGGAGCTCGAGTGCACGGCCGAGTTCCACGCTCAACACGTCATCATCCTTCGCGAGCGAGCGGAAGTCGCCATCGTGAACCACATACGGCCCGTAGCGGCCGATCCCGGCCTGTACTGGCTTGCCCGTCTCCGGGTGCGCTCCTAGGTCGCGCGGCAGCGAGAGCAGATCCAGCGCCATCGCGATGGTTACATCGCCCGGTTCGACCCCCTTCGGCAGGCTGGACCGCTTCGGCTTCTTGTTGTCGTCGTCCGCATCGCCTAGCTGCACGAAGGGGCCGAAGCGGCCGACGATCACATAGACCGGCACCCCTGTGTCCGGGTCATGGCCAAGAGGTTTGTTGCCTTCGATTTTGGCGCGGATCAGCTCGCCTACCACTTCATCCGTAAGGTCGGCGGGGAACACGCCCTCGGGAATACCGGCGCGGAGCGGTTCGCCGGGCTGGTTTATTTCCACAAAGGGACCAAAGCGGCCGATCCGCACTTCACCGGGCAAGTCCTCTAGTTGCAGCGT
>JBBSMO010000540.1:0-2588 GCA_038233155.1 Longimicrobiales bacterium | reverse complement strand
GCACCGTCGCACCGGAGCTGGTCTTCGAGCTGGCGTTCGAGGGGATCCAGCGCTCGCCGCGGCACAAGAGCGGGATCGCGGTTCGGTTCCCGCGCATCCTGCGCTGGCGGACGGACAAACAACCGGCAGACGCGGATACGCTGGAGACGGTGCGCGGGCTGCTGGATGCGGTGTAAAGGGGGAGTGAGGGACACAGAAAACCCCGCCGGAACCGAGGTCCCGGCGGGGTTTTGGATTCTGCCGCCACCTGACGCGATGCCGCAGGGCACCTCGCCGACGCGGAAGAGATGTCGCCTCGTCGGTTAAAAACCGATGCGGCGATCGCTTGCCCATGTCAGGTTGCGAGCAGGGTTCGTATCGGACAAGAGATCACCTCCTTCGTTCTGGTGGAACATCGGGCGTGGACACCGTGGAGCCCGCGGGCTCCGCAATCCGTGAAACGCGTTCGGCGCATTTCACAGCCCACCGCAACGAATCTGTCGCGGTTGCACAATGATAATCGATTTCCAACTTCGCGCAAGACTCTTTGCAACGCCTCCGATGAGCTACGCCTGCGGCAGCCGTTGCGCCGGTTGCCCGAGCTTCTTCTCGACCGCGGCGATGTTCTGCCGGAGCTGATCGCTCGCGCCCTGCTGGTCCTCGATCTTGAGCGTCGTGATCACGTGGGGAGAGTCCTGCCGCACCCGCTCATGACAGCGGCGGACCAGCGTCATCACCTCGTCCCACTCGCCTTCGATGCAGGTGCCGGACGGGGTGAGCTGGTACGCGAGCCCGGATTCGTGCACCAGCCGCACTACATTGGCGATCTCGTCGCTCAGGTGGGCGTCGCCGCCCAGCGGGATCACGGCAAGTTCGACCAGCACGATGCCTCCTCAGTAGATGGAATCCGGCCGGAGCCCCAGCATTGCAAGGCCCCGGCCCGGTAGTAATCTGGGAACGGTGACGTTCAGCGCTGGTCGCTGTCGTCCGCTCCGCGCCCGGTCTTTTCCTGCAGCTCATCGATCTTTTTAGAGGCTTCGGCCTTGGTCAGACCGTCGTCCACCTCTTCGCCCGCCTGCTCGGCGAGGGTGTGCAGGTACGAACGCTGCGCCCCCGTCATCGGCTCGTCCCCCGTCGTCCACTTGTCCGGATCCTTGATCGCGTTGCTGTCGTCCAGGCTTTCCTGCGTGCGTTTGTCCGTCATCGTATTTCCTCCTCACTCCTGGTGGTTCGCGCATTCCGATTGGGTCTGGAAGCAAACTCGAGCGGAGCAGGATTCGTACCAAACAAAGCCCGAATCGGGCGATGGGAGCTGACGTTGCGTGGTCGTAGCGGTGGGGCGGCTCAGGGGGTCGGACTTGCGAAGGCGGCGCCGATCGGCACTTCCGGCGGCACCGGCGACGCGGAGTCCAGAAACAGCGGCGCATATTTGCGGTGGAAGACGGGAGCCAGACGGCAGCAGAACTCTTCCGCGGTGCCGCCGCGGTTCATGAAGCGCTGCATCAGTGCGCACTGAAACGCGAGATATCCGGTAAGCCCCGGCGGGTATGTCTCGGCGACGCGACGGGCAAGCTCCATGATCTCCTCCGTGTGATCGTGTTCCCTTCTACAAGGCATCGGCCGTGCCGGGGCGAAAAGCTCAGAAACGCGAGGATATGCGATGGATTGTGTACGCCTGCCGGACGTTGCTGTGCGCCACGGGGGACGCTCGGGTCCCACGGACAGGACAGCGAACGGGATCGCCGCCGGGGCGTGGTGGGCAACGAGGTGGTTCCGATCCTGCATCGACCATCCGGTCGGTCTTCCACATTTCTTCCGGAGGCAGCGATGCTCGAAGCGACCTGGCAGGGTGCGACCCTGGCGCAAGCCGATGCGGACTCGGTGGAGCGAGTCGAAAATAACGTTTACTTCCCGCCCGAGTCGATCCGGACGGACCATTTCCAGCCGAGCGATACGCGGACCGAGTGCCCGTGGAAGGGGACTGCGCACTACTACAACGTGGTCGTCAACGGCGAAATCAACCGCGACGCGGCGTGGTTCTACCCGGAGCCCAAAGCTGCCGCGAAGCAGATCGCCGGGCACGTCGCGTTTTGGAAAGGGGTGCAGGTGCGGGAGTGAGATTGGGGCGGGGAGATGGCGACAACCGGCGGGACTTGCGCGTGAGGCACCGCGGGGATCGATTCAGGGAGTGAATATCGCCGCGGCGAATCGGCCGCCCCCGCCGATCCCGCAGCCCAATCTTCGGAGCCCGGTGCGAACTTTATTCCTGCTTGCCTGGTTGATCGGCATTGCGCCTGCTGCGGTCGCGGCTCAGACGGTGAGTCGCGCGGAAGGTCCACGGGCGGAGGTCGTGGCGACAGTTCAGCGCCTGTTCGACGGCATGCGCGCCGGGGACAGCACCGCGGTTCGGTCGGTCTTTCACCCGGAAGCGATATTGCTGACCACCGTCGATCGCGGTGGGGTGCCGGTGCTGCAGGCGGGGTCTGTCGACCAGTTCGTAGCCGCGGTCGGCGGCCGCCGCGACGCGGTTTGGGACGAGCGCATCTCCGAACCCGAGATCCGGGTAGACGGCAATCTCGCGACCGCGTGGATGGAATACGACTTTTATC
>JBBSMO010000539.1:0-2594 GCA_038233155.1 Longimicrobiales bacterium | reverse complement strand
CTTCCAGCAGCTTCAGGCTATGGAACAATCGCTGGACCCGCAGCCGCGCTGGGTGATCCCCACCGCCCGCATCCCCGCCGTATCAGACCACATCGAAACCGGAGACATCCTGGCCTTTGCGACCGCCATTCCAGGGCTTGATGTGACGCATACCGCCTTCGCCTACCGCGACGGCGCAGGTATCCTCCGGGTGCTGCACGCCCCGCTGTCTGGCGGCGAGGTCGAGATCACCTCGAGCACCCTGCCGCAGTACGTCGCGGCGATCAACCAATCTACGGGTATTCTGGTCGCGAGACCGCTGCAGGGATGAAGGCCGCTGCTGTTCGTGTTGGAGTGAATTGAACGTCCGTAGCGATTTGTGCCGCCGCCTCGACAGAACGATCTCGGTAACGTAAACTATGAAGCATGCGCACCCGCGTTGCTCTCCGGCTTTGTAGTTGAACCCGCTCCATCGCCGCCTTTTCACCCCGGAACAAGGATAGGACCCATGCACCGATCGATCCGCGGTAAAGCCTTGGGACGTTGGTTGTTGCCCTCGCTCCTGCTTGTGCTCGCCGCCTGCTCCGATCATCTGGTCACCGAACCCGATGCCATGCAGGCACCCGTACGTGCGCCGGGCTCGGCATCGGCGAATCTGCAGGCCACGCCTGCGGGGTATATCCGGGTCGGCGTGATCCCCTCCGCGACATCGATCCAGGTTGGCGGCACCGCAGAGTTCGTAATGCGCAACAAGGCAACGGGTGACGTCATCTATTCAGGAGACGGCGAACAAGTTACCGTGACTCTCGGCTCCGGCGCGGTGAGTACGACGCGCTACCGCCTGCAAGTCACCTGCACGAGCGAAACCGGCCGCGACGCGTTGATAGACCGTGCCGAGGCGGCGGGAGTCGAAAGCTACACAGAAAACGCCGGACCCTGTTGGCGGGTGATGCTGGGCTCGTTTCCTTCCGGCGCCAGCTTCAGCATTCGCAACGCCTTCCGCAACGAGATGATCGCCCTCGGGCTGTCCGGCACCGACTCCTTCTGGAAGTTGGTCACGACTGTGACGGGCACCACCGAGTACCGGATCACGCATGCCGGAGGGACGCTTGTCTCGAGCGCCCTCATCGTCATCGAGCCTCTTTCCGGCACTGTGCTGATTGGCGGCAAGCAGTACCGCGGGATCGGGGAGGTAGCAACCAACAGCAGCGGCGCGCTCGCCGGCATCAACGAGCTGCCGATGGAAGAGTACCTGTACGGTGTCGTGCCTAACGAGCTGCCGCCGGTACCGTACGGCCTCGCGGAAGCACAGAAGGCGCAGGCGGTGACCGCCCGCACCTACGCACACGCCAACCTGGGCAAGCGCAAAGCGGATGGATACGACCTGCTTCCTACAACATCTGACCAGGTGTACAAGGGCTACGAGTCCGAGGCCGCCGTTTCGACCGCCGCCGTAGACGCAACGCGCGGGATTGTAGCGGTTTCCGGCGGCAAGCTGATCACGACCCTCTACCATTCGACCAGCGGCGGCTATACTGCAAACAGCGAAGATGTATATTCGGCAGCGCTCTCGTACCTGCGCGGCGTGCCGGATGCACCGCGAGGACAGGCCCTCGAGCACGTCCCAACTCTCGAGGTGTTCAAGCGCCACGGCAATCCGACCAACTTGCGCGGCGCGGCAGCCGGAGACTACGAGGCGGACTGGTCGCGCTATCATCGCTGGGTGGTAGACTGGAGCGCCGCGGAAATGGCCGCTGTACTCAGTTCGTCGTTCGCCACGACGGTAACGCGTGTGGACGCGATCACCGTTGACGACCGCGCGGACCACGGCCGGGTGCGCCAAATCCGCTTTTCAACCGACGCGGGAGAACTGATCGCGCAAAAGGACCTGATCCGCTCGAAGCTTCGCTACTTCGATTCGCGGGGCAACATCGCCTCCCTGCGCAGCACGCTCTTCTTCATCGAGCCGGTGACAGACCCGAAGACCAAGGCTATCACCGGCTGGAAGGCATACGGCGGCGGCTGGGGTCACGGCGTTGGAATGTCGCAGACGGGCGCGGTTGGCATGGCGGAGAAGGGTTCAACTTACGAGGAGATCCTGAAGCACTACTACCAAGGGGTTGGCCTGGCGGCGATCTGATACTTTGGGTCGGCAGGCCGGGGTCCCGCACCGGTCAACGGTGCGGGACCCTTTCGCGAACCTAGCGCTCTTGGCGGTTGCGCCCGCCGCCCGGCTACGCGACATTCCCCTCGGATGCGGGACGCTGCCGGGTCGCGTTATCACCTCGCGAACCGGCTCAGTCTGCACCCCCGTCTCCAGCCTTGGCGGCGGGCGAACCACACCCCTCGAACCGAGGATCAACCAAGATGAACGTCCTTCGTTTGCGCCGCGCCACTGGTTTCATGGTCGCGCTCGCCTTCTTCCTGCTCGCAGCCGCACCCGCGGCCGCGCAGGGCGAGCCGTACCGGATTCTGGGCACCGTAGTAGACGCCACCACCCAGCGCCCGCTGCCCAATGTGAGCGTGCAGCTTGGCGGAACGCAGCTCGGCACGCTTACCGACCAAAACGGCCGGTACACTTTGCTGGCCCGAGTAGATGGCGGCCCGTATACGTT
>JBBSMO010000538.1:0-2595 GCA_038233155.1 Longimicrobiales bacterium | reverse complement strand
GCACGGCGGGGCGAACCCCGGAATCGAATACAGATCGGCCGTTCCGTTCTTCTGTCGCATAAGAACACGCGCTCCCGGCGCGGGCTTGGGTTCGATGTATGTCGTGCAGAGTCTCCCCCCTTCCATACATTTTCGGCCGCACCCTCCTTTTTCTTGATGACACCGGCCGTAGCGGTCTTCTGGCCGCGGCGCGAAGGGGGCGAACGGTTGAATCGGACAGGAGGAGGGCGGTGTGAATCCTGCAATCTTGCGCGATGGTCGTCGCGAATCCTACAAACGAAAGCCGGAGGACCTAGCTTTGCAACCCCTTATTGCGATCACCACGCCGATGTATTCAGGCGAAAACTACCGGCTGCCGCTGGTGTCCCTGAGCTCGCCGTACATCCGCGCGGTCGAGAACCCCGGCGGTGTAGCGGTGCTCGTCACTCCGGCGCACAAGCGCGAATCCATTGGCCGGCTGCTCGACATAGTGCAGGGGGTGATGCTATCCGGGGGCGAAGATGTGGACCCCGCACGCTACGGCCAACTGCCGCACCCCGAACTCGGCAGCGTCAGCCGTGCACGTGACGAGATGGAGTTCGCGGTGCTCGAGGGCGCCCTCGCCAGGGAGTTGCCCGTGCTCGCCGTCTGCCGGGGAATCCAAGTTCTCAATGTGGCGTTCGGAGGCACCCTGTTTCAGGATCTGCCCTCCCTGCGGCCCGGAGAACTCGTCCACCAGCAGGATGCGGGCATCAATGACCGGTGGCACGAGGCGAACGTCGAGACGAACAGCCGCCTGGGCAAGATCTTCGGGACCGAAGAGCTGTTCATCAACTCATTCCACCACCAAGGAGTGGACGAGTTGGGCCGTGGTCTGGTCGCCACTACATGGGCGGAAGACGGGCTGATCGAGGGTGTGGAAGCCACCGGCCACCCGTGGGTGCTGGGCGTCCAGTGGCACCCCGAGCGCGGCGAGGCCGAATCTGCCGAGGGAGACCAGCGCCAACCGGACCGCCGCCTCTTCTACGCCTTCATTGAAGCTGCCCGCGAGTTCGCCAGCGCGGGAGTGTAGGGAATGCGGAATGGCCCTGTCGTCTGTATCCTACCCCGGCTGGGGGTTGACTACCGGGCCTTCAGCGGATCACCTGCAGTTGGTCGATCTCTTCGATGGGCACTCTGAAATCGTCGCCTAGCGGGCTGGTTGCGACGAGCACGTCGCCAGGGCCGGAGGCTTCGATCTGCTTGGGGATCAGGATGTACTCGGTGCCGCGCCGGAGGATCTGCACGCGGTCTCCCTCTACGATGGCGCGCTCGAGACGGTCCATCTCGTCGGGCCCCCACTTCATGCTCATGCGCCCTCTCCGCTCGCTACGGCAGCCTCGGCGTTTCCCCTGGCTTTCGGATTGATTCCTTCCGGGCGCACCGAGATGTAGAAAGTCTTCACGTACATGGAATCTCTGCGCAGAAATTCCTGGCTCGGCAGATCGCCGAACTTGCGGCCGGGCGGCGGGCGGGGGATGGAGACGTTCAAGGTATCGAGCCACACCTTGAACTCGGCCTCCGAAATGCGCGCGAGGTAGCCTTCCATGCGGACGCCGCGGCCGGGGGCGATGCC
Organism: Longimicrobiales bacterium; assembly: GCA_038233155.1. GTDB lineage: Bacteria > Gemmatimonadota > Gemmatimonadetes > Longimicrobiales > Longimicrobiaceae > JBBSMO01. The sequence goes on along the minus strand of JBBSMO010000538.1, from coordinate 1,001 downwards.
GCCCAAGGCACCGTCCGGGGGCTCCGGGTCGAAGCGCAACAAGATGCGGCGGCCATCATCGGTGCGAATCCAGGTCTTGCGGTCTACGACGCGGCTTTCGGTCACGCCGGAAAACTGCACCAGCCGCCCCAGATCCCGGTCCCGCAAGGGAGAGAGTGCTTCGAGCGGAGTGGGCTGGGCGGGGATGACGGGGGCGCGGTTGGCGCCGAAATCAGCGGCGGCGCCTATGCGCGGCTGCTCGTCGGGTTGGGTCGGGTCTCCAAAGAAGGTGGCGACCGCCCAAACGACGAGTGCAACGGAGGCAACGGCGCCGGTCACCAGCCAAACCTGGGAACCACGCGGGCGAACAAGACGTATGTCTGCCATGCAGTAGGCGACGAAAGCGAACGGGTAGGATAAACGTAGCTCCGGGGTGCAAGGAGTGTTCCCCGTCTTGCTACTCGCGGGCGGCGCTCGTTATCTTTACCCATGGTACCATCGTCCCCCCGCCCCAACAGCAACGGAGCCCCGAGTGTCTCGCCCGTCCAACAAGCGAAAAGCCCAAGCCGCAGCTTCCGGTTCTTCTCTGCGCCCCTTCTACCTGATCCTCGGTGCTGTCGCGATCATTGGCATTGTCGTGCTCGGCTTCCAATTTGCCTCCGGCGCCGCGCCGGCGACCGCCCCGGTAGATGTCGATATGGACGAAGCCGAGCTCGCCCGCGTCGAGGGCATCTCGATTGGCGAGGCGGACGCGCCGGTGGTCATCTACGAATTCGCCGACTTTCAGTGCGGCGGGTGCAGCCAGTTCGCCTCCTTTGTAACTCCGTTGATCAAAGAGCGCTTGGTAGAACCAGGCCTGGTGCGCTACGTGTACTACGACTTCCCTCTGGTCTCGATTCATCGCAACGCCTTTCTCGCTGCCAGGGCCGGCCGCTGTGCGAATGACCAGGACCAGTTCTGGGGCTATCACGACCTCCTCTACGGGCGTCAGCCACGCTGGAGCAACGACGGCAATGCTGCTG
>JBBSMO010000537.1:0-2603 GCA_038233155.1 Longimicrobiales bacterium | reverse complement strand
GGGGCAGGATGTGAGGATCTCTGCGATCCAGCTGCGGGACGGGCCGGTGCTCAGCCGGCGCGATCTGCTAAAGGCGGGCGCATTCGGTGCCGCTGGACTTGCCGCCGCCGGAAGCGCGTTCGCCGCCGCGCAGACGCCCCCGCAGCGTCCGGGTGCGGGCGCCCCGGGTATCCAGCCGCCGCAAGCTGGCGGGCAGGCGATGGGGCTCGTGCACCCGGCGCATTCGCATCATTCCATGTCGGCCGTGGGTGATTTGAGGCCCGGTTTCTTCGATCCGACAGCGTTTCTGACCCACTTCGACTGGGGGCGGGTGTCGCAGCTTCCTTCCGGACAAACGCTCCGGGAGTACCAGATGGTCGCGATGGACCAGGAGATCGAGGTTTCGCCGGGGGTGTACTTCGCGGCGTGGACGTACAACGGCCAGGTGCCGGGCCCTACCATACGGTGCACGGAGGGCGATCGCGTGCGGGTAAACTTCATCAACGGCGGCAGCCACCCGCACACCATCCACTTCCACGGGATTCATGCCGCGGGAATGGACGGGGCATTCGAGATCGTCGAGCCGGGCGGGACCTTTCTGTACGAATTCGACGCCGAACCGTTCGGCCTGCACCTGTACCATTGCCACGCCGTGCCGCTCAAGCGCCACATCCACAAGGGGTTGTACGGGACCTTCATCATCGACCCGAAGGAAGGGCGGCCGCCAGCCAGGGAGATGGTGATGGTGATGAACGGCTTCGATACCAACTTCGACGGAGACAACGAGGTGTACGCGGTAAATACGGCCGCATTTCACTACGAGAAGCACCCGATTCCGATCCGCACGGGCGAACTGGTCCGGATCTACCTGGTGAACATTACCGAGTTCGATCTGCTGAACTCGTTCCATCTGCACGGCAACTTTTTTCGCCTGTACCGCACGGGAACGAACCTCGTGCACCACGAGCTGACCGACACGGTCATGCTCTGCCAGGGCGAACGGAGCGTACTCGAGCTGGTCTACAAGTTTCCGGGTAAGTACATGTTCCACGCGCACCAGAGCGAGTTTGCGGAACTCGGGTGGGTGGGCATTTTCGACGTTAAGGAGGCGCCTGATGTCTGACCTCAGCGATGATGTCTCTGTCACGACTGGGCCGGGAGCGCTGCCGCTCTGGGTGAAGGGATTGATCCCGCTCTTGTTGCTGGGTGTACTGGTGATGGTGTTCCTGCGCTGGGGGCCGGTCGGGGTGTTCGAAAAGGCCTTTCCGCCGGTCGAGGAGCTTACCATCGGCAGGATCACTCTGCCTGCCGCCGGGGCGATTCAGGTGCGGGTGACCAATGGCGGGCCCGCGGCGGTAACGGTCGCACAGTTGTTCGTAGATGATGCTGCCTGGGCTCACACCTTGGACGGCGACCGCGAGATTGGGCGTCTCGAGAGCCGCACGATCTCGGTCCCCTATCCGTGGGTCGAAGGCGAGCCGCACGAGATCAAGCTGCTCACCAGCACCGGCGTCACCTTCGTCGGCGAGATAGCCGTGGCAACAACGACTCCGGCCATCAACGCCCGCTATCTTACTACCTTTGCGCTGCTCGGCATCTATGTAGGCGTGATCCCCGTCCTCCTAGGGCTGCTCTGGCTCCCCTTCCTGCGCGGCGTAGAGCGCCGGTGGCTAGATTTTTTTCTCAGCCTCACCATCGGCCTGCTCGTCTTTCTGGGCGTAGACGCTTTCGCGGAAGCGCTCGAGTTCGCGGCGGGGGTGCCTGGCGCCTTTCAGGGGCTTGGACTGGTTCTGATCGGGGTGATTGGAACGCCGCTGGCCCTCGCGGCGGTCGGCTGGCGGCGGGATGGGCGGGGTGACGCCCGCTCGCCGTTCTACGTAGCGACGCTGATCGCTCTCGGCATCGGGCTGCACAACCTGGGGGAAGGACTGCTGATCGGCGCCAGCTACACCAGCGGCGAAATTGCGCTCGGCACTTTCCTGGTTCTTGGATTCCTGCTCCACAACACCACCGAGGGGCTCGGCATCGTTGCGCCGCTGGCGCGCGAGCGCACCGGAATCGGCCGCCTGCTCCTGCTCGGCGCGCTGGCCGGCGTTCCTACCGTGATCGGCGCATGGATCGGCGGGTTCTCCTACTCGCCCGCGCTGACGACGCTGTTTTTTGCCATCGGGGTAGGGGCGATCATCCAGGTCGTGTTCCAGCTCTGGCGGCTGTTCGCTGGGCGCGCGGGCACCAGCCTCGCCGCTCCTTTGAACGCCGCCGGGCTCATGCTGGGCCTGGTGATCATGTATGCGACCGGGCTCTTCGTTGCCGCGTGAGCACTGAGCGCGCGAGATCGGGTGACTCCCCTCCGCGGGTAACCTCTTGTAACCTTTGTCACAAATTCCCGCGGCCGGGCGTTGACCACCGGATTGCCCGCCTCCGGCGGAACCGCATAGACGCATCGCGGGCGCTGCTGCGGCGGTTAGCAATGACCCCCATCTCGAGAAAATTTCCATGCGCCGCACATATGCAGCTCGTTTGCGCCCCCTGCAGAAGCTGAAGCTGGCACTCGCGTGCGGGTTGCTTCTCGCGGGGTGCGGCTCGGTTCTGGGGTCGGACGACGAAGCCTTCCGAGACCCGCC
>JBBSMO010000536.1:0-2613 GCA_038233155.1 Longimicrobiales bacterium | reverse complement strand
TTTGGCATTGTGGCGGGTACCGGAACGGGGAAGACACTCGCGATCCGGCCCATCGCTGCCCAGATCGTGGGTACGCCGCTGCGGGTGGGGGTGGTGAACCGCGAGCGGGAGGCAACGCCGGAGACGCCCGCCTGGAACGTGGTGATCGTCACCACCGGCATCGCACGCCGGTGGCTGCAGGACGCGCTGATCACCGAGGCGGATACTCTGATCGTAGACGAAATCCACCAGACGTCCGCCGAACTCGAGCTGTGCCTGGCGCTAGGCAAGCGCGCGGGGTGCCGCTTCATCTGGCTCTCGGCGACGGTAGACCCCGCGTTCTATTCGGACTATCTGAACTCGGCAGAGGTGATTCAAAGCTCTGCCTTCGACCCCGCCCGCGCCGCGACGGTCCGGGTGCACTCGAGCACCAATCCGCTGTTGTTTTTGAGCGACCGCTTTCTGCGGCACGTGGTCAAACAACGGCGCGGCGTAGCGGTGTTCGTCCCCACCCGTGCGGAAACCGAGAAGGTCGCCGGGAGCATCGCGGAGAGCTGGCCCGGCATCACTGCCGAGTTTTATCATGGCGGAGAGCCCATCTCGAAGTTGCGCCCTTTCCTGGAAGGAGATGCGCCGCACCCGTATGTGTTGTCGATGACAGCGGCGGGCCAGTCCGCGCTGAACATCCAGGGGTTGGATACGGTGGTGATCGAAGACGCGCAGTTCACCAGCGTGGTCAATGGCGGGAAGCGGGTGCTCACGCGCGTTCCGTTGGGCGCGAACGAGATCCTGCAGAGGGCGGGGCGGGTACATGGGCGGGTGGAAGGGGGCGAGGTGTGGCTCCTCTCCGAACGGCAGATCGACTTTGCCTCGCTCGAACCGACCGCGCCGAACTTCCAGCTGGCCGGCGACCCCGAGCGGGTCGCGATGACCTGTGCCGATATCGGAGTGCGGGCCGATGATCTCGAGCTGCCCGTGCCGCTGGACCGCATCGCCTACCGCCGCGCCGTGACATTGCTCGAGGAGCGCGGGCTGATTCGCGGAGCACGGCTCACGAGCTACGGCCGCAAGGTCGAGGTGCTGCCGGTAGACCGCTCCTGGGGCGAGCTGCTGATCGCGGCGGATGAGCAGCTAGTGCCGCTGGTCGCCGTCTGCGCCGGCACGGGCTCGCTGTACCGGATGACGCGCGCCGACCGCTCGATCCGCCCGCTGATTGTGCCGGGCAGCGACCATCTCACTTCCTACAACATCTACGAGGAGGCGCTACGCCGCTGCGGCAGCGTGGGTACAGTTTACGACCTGCCGCGCCATGTGTTCGCCCCGGAAGAACTCGAAGTGTGGGCCGACGGGCGCGGCGTTCTCGTTCGGTCCATCGAGGATACTGCTCTGGCGGTGGCCGCCATCTACCGCGCGCTCGACCTCGAACTCCCGGCCGAACTTCCGCGCCTGGACGACGCGCTCGCCGGCGATTGGCGCCGGCTGGTAGCCGCGGTGATGCCCTTTGATCTGGTAGTGGACCAGGAAACGAGCTGGGGGCAGTCCGTTCAAGTTTCACAGACCAGCGTATGCGGCAGTTGGGGCGCGGTCGCGGGAGATTTGCGCTGGTTCTCTACGCGGAACGGCCGGGTGCGCGGCGGCATCGAAGGCACCGAGTTGCCCTACAACCTGCTCTGGGAGTTTGCTGCGCAGGGGGCGGGAGAGGTGGTTTACGATCCCGCGAACCGGCGGGCGCCGCTCCGGCTACGGAGCGCACGAAGCTATCACGGCTTCGAGCTGGAAGCCGACGAAAAGCGCATAGATGTGTTCCCGGCGGAGCATGCAGACCAGGCACGAGACGCTCTCGCGGGGGCGATGGCCGCGGGGGCCGCCTACCACCGGGACGCCAAAAAGAACCGCCCCGTCATCCGCCAGCTCCGCGAGCTGCACCGGCGCTCGGGCGGCACCAGCCTAGATGCCGGCGAGGAAGCGCTGGCGGCACGCTTTCGCGAACGCCTGCAACAAACCAATTCCTACGGCGAATTTCTCGAAACCGATCTGGCTCTGGATCTGGATACGCTGGTGCCCGAGGCCGAGCGCGAGCGGCTCGCCGCGCTGCCGGACACAATCGAGCTGGGCGGCGAGGAGTACCCGCTCGATTATGCGGTAGAAGGGAGCGAGGCAATCGCCCGTGTGCGGGTACCCGCTAAGCTGCTCGCGGCGTTGACCGCGGCCGATGTACCGCCGCTGGACCGCCCGCTGCACTGGACGGTGCTGCGAGGTAAGCGGCAGGCGATCCGCGCCGCGACCCTCGAAGAAGCGCGCGAGCGGCTGGCAACGGCCGCCGCCGAACCCGCCCGCGACCGTGGGAAGGGCCGGGAGAAGGGCGGAGCCAGGAGTTCCGCCGCCAGCGCTCGAGGCGAAGGCCAGGCGGCGCGCGAGAACCGGCGCAGGCGTCGGAGCAAGCAGCGGCCGGAGGGCGGCGGCGGGCGTTCCTCCAACTCTGCCAAAGGCGGAAAACCGCGCAAGGGGCGCGGCGGCAAGCCGAAGCGCGGCGGCGGGTAGGCCGAAGGTTTGCATAGGCGCGGCAACCTCGCCGGCAGTGACCCTTTACTCCCTCACGCTCAGAACCAATGTCGGATATCGAGCATGACGAGC
>JBBSMO010000535.1:0-2617 GCA_038233155.1 Longimicrobiales bacterium | reverse complement strand
CGCGATCTGGTCCTCAAGTTCGAGGGTTGCTATCACGGCCACGGCGATTCGTTTCTGGTGAAGGCCGGCTCGGGTGTTGCGACACTCGGGTTGCCAAATTCTCCGGGAGTGCCGGAGGCGCTAGGGCGGCTCACACTCACCGCGCCCTTCAATGATCTCGGGGCTGTCGAGGAAATCTTCCGCGCTCACGCCGGGAAGATCGCCGCGGTCATCGTCGAACCCGTGGTTGGCAACTCGGGGTTCATCCCGCCTGTGGATGGGTTCCTCCCGGGGCTACGCGCCATCAGCGAACGGGACGATTCCCTGCTGATCTTCGACGAGGTCATGACCGGATTCCGGGTGGCGCCGGGCGGCGCGCAGCAACGTTTCGGCGTCCGGCCGGATCTAACCACTCTCGGCAAGGTGATTGGCGGCGGCCTGCCGGTGGGGGCGTTCGGCGGTCGTTGCGAGGTAATGCAGCAGATCGCGCCTCTGGGGCCGGTGTATCAGGCGGGGACGCTTTCCGGCAATCCGCTGGCGATGGCGGCTGGACTAGCGCAACTCGAGCTGATCGAGTCGCAGCGCCCGCACGAGGTGCTCGAGCGGCGCACGGGCCGGCTGGTTGAGGGCATTCTCGGCGCGGCGCGGAGTGCGGGTGTGCCTGCTACGGGCGGCAGCCTCGGGTCCATGTGGGGTATCTTCTTCACTGACCGGGCGGTGCGCAATTATGCTGCGGCTCGGGACGCCGATATCCAGATGTTCAGGCGCTTCCATCGCGAAGCGCTCGAACGCGGCCTCTTCTTCGCCCCTTCCGCATTCGAGGCCGGCTTCGTATCTACCGCTCACACAGATGCCGACATTGAAGAAACCATCTCTCGAACCTCAGATGCCTTGCATGCTGCCGTTGCGTAACGCCGTTGTAGCCCTGGTTCTGACCGCCGCCGGCGCCTGCGCGCCCCGTGCCGTCGAAGAAGCACCCGGCCGCTTTCCCCTGCCGCGCACCGAACCGGAGGTCCGCGTGGGGCTGCTGGTAGATACCGCGACCGTCGAGTTGACCGCTCCGCAGGGCTTCGTGATCACCGCCAGCGACGGCGAAGGCGTGGTCACGCGGGGCGCACCCGGCCAGGTGATTCGCATCAGCGCGGAAGCTGACGGAACTCTGCTCGCCAGCGATGGCGCGGGAAACCAGCTTGCCGGACAAGCGGGGCCGTGGGTCGCACGTACGGCGCGCGGCGATGCACTGCTGGCAGGCGGCAAGCCCTATCGCGGCAGACTGTTGCTGCAGGCTGCCAGCCCCGGCCGCGTGACCGCGATCAACGTGGTCGAGCTCGAGAAGTACCTGTTGGGGGTGGTGCCGCATGAAATCGGGAAGGTGGGGCCGGACCTGCTCGAAGCGGCCAGGGCGCAGGCGGTGGCCGCCCGCACCTACGCAATCGCCCACCGCGGGCGCCGCTCCTCGCGCGGCTTCGATTTCTACGCCACGGTCGCGGACCAGGTGTATGGCGGCAGCGAATCTGAGCACGAGGTCACCTCTAGGGCGGTGCAGGAAACCTCCGGCGAGGTGCTCACGTACGGCGGGGTGCCCATCGAGGCGTACTATCATTCGACCTGCGCCGGGCGAACCGCCGCGATCGAGGAGGTTTGGGATGACGCGCCGCGTCCGTACCTCATTTCAGTGATAGACGTGAACCCCGCGACCGGGGTGGCCTACGACTCCTTTTCGAGCCGCTTCACCTGGACGGAGCGCTGGAGCGCGGCGCAGCTCGAGCAGATCCTCTCCCGCACCCTGGCGGATTCGCTGCCTGACGGTGTCGCCGGCATCGGCGAGTTGCGCGATCTGCGGGTAGAAGAGCGCACCCCCTCCGGGCGGGTCCGTGCCCTCCGTATCGAAGCTGAGAATGGCACCTTCGTGGTCGGCGGTGACCGTGTACGTTGGATTCTGATGACCAACCAAGACCGGCTGCTGAACAGCTCGAAGTTCGACGTTCGTGTCGAGCGGGACGCCGCGGGCCGCATTTCAGAGGTGATCGCCGAAGGCGGCGGCTGGGGCCACGGAATCGGCATGTGCCAGGTCGGCGCGATGGGACGGGCGCGCGCCGGCCAGAGCTACCGGACCATTCTCGAGGCGTACTACCCGACTACCGATCTGCAAAAGCTCTACTGAACCCCTTTGCCAAGGTACTGCCGTGAAGCATGTTCTGCCCTTGCTGGTGCTCGCCGCGCTCCTCGCGCCGGCCGTTGCACGCGCGCAGGCGATCGAAGACTATGACTACGAAAACCTCGAGTTTCGCGGCGTCGGGCTCGAGGTGGGGCCGGTGTTTCCTAATCGGGTGGACGCCGACGTCGCGTTCGGCCTGCGGCTCGATTTCGGCTATCTAGGGCCCGCGCTCCGGGTGCTGCCGAGCATCACCTTCTGGTCGTCCGAGCTGCAACAGAAGGAGGTAGACCGGCTGGGAGAGCAGATCGTCGAGGTGTGCCTCCGCCAGCAGAACGCACCCTGCCCGGGCGAATTGACGCTGGGGCGCGTCGGCTTCAGCGATCTGGCGATCAACGCCGACGCGCAATACGAATTCACGGATACCCCGCTCCTCTTCACGCCGTACCTGGGGGCGGGGCTCGGCATCCATTTTCTGAATGG
>JBBSMO010000534.1:0-2619 GCA_038233155.1 Longimicrobiales bacterium | reverse complement strand
GCTATGTGGTCCAGGTTGGTGTAAAGCCTCACGCGCGTCTCGGCCAAATAGCAACGGTTCCCAGCGGCTCCGTGCGAGCCGCGAGGTAGGCCGGACGGGAGGCCCGGCGAGCGTCTCTGTCCGCAATATAACCGCTACGTCGCCCGGGACAACCGATTCCAACCTGGCTTTCGCCCGGCTTACTCCGCCTCGCGCATATCCACGCCCTCCGCATCCAGACGGCCGGCGGCGGCGGCCGGCAGGCGGGCGAGCAGCGTGATCACCGCGCCATCATCCTCTCGCTCTATCACCTCGCCCTCCCGGTACACCTCGGCTAGCAGGCGGCCGTCGGCGGCAGGCAGGGTGATACGCAGCAGCGGGCGAAGCGCCCGGGTGTGCTCGCGAAGCAGCGCCCGCAACGGCTCGAGGCCATTTTTCTCGACGGCGGAAACGAAGACGGACTTGCGGTCGAAGCGCGCGCTCAGCCGGAGCCTAGCGGCCTCTACCTCTGCATGCGTAAGGCGGTCTGTTGTGTTGAACACCAGCGCGGTTGGGCGGTGCCGCAACCCCAGCCCGTCGAGCACCTCATCTACGGTCTGCTTTTGCTCTTCCCAGCCGGGGTGGGAAAGGTCGATGACGTGCAGCAGCAGATCCGCCTCGCTCGTCTCTTCTAAAGTAGCACGAAAAGAGGCCACGAGGTGGTGCGGGAGCTTGCGGATGAAACCTACGGTGTCGGTGAGCAGCGCTTCGTAGCCGTCGCCTAGATCGACCGAACGGGTGGCCGCATCCAGAGTCGCGAACAGCCGGTCCTCTACGAACAAGTTGGAACCGGAGAGCACCCGCAGAATCGAGGACTTTCCCGCATTGGTATACCCGACCAGCGCAGCCCTGAGCGAATCCGTGCGGCCTTTGCGCTGCGTGGCCCGCTGCCGCTCGACACGCTCGAGCTCGCGCTTCAGCCGGGCGATGCGAACGCCCACGAGCCGGCGGTCGGTCTCGAGCTGCGTTTCGCCGGGCCCGCGCATCCCCACACCGCCGCGCCCCCGGGAAAGGTGCGCCCACATCCGGGTCAGGCGCGGGAGCATATACTGGAGCTGCGCTAACTCGACCTGCACCTTCGCCTCTGCCGTGCGGGCGCGTGTAGCAAAGATATCCAGGATCAGCTCGGAGCGGTCCATGATCCGCGTGCCGGTGAACTCCTCGAGATTCTTCCCCTGCGCCGGCGACAATTCCTCGTCGAAAATGATCAGTGACGCATCTTCCGCGCGCACCTGCTCGCGCAGCTCCTCAGCCTTGCCTTGACCTACGTAGAAGCGGGGATTGGGGGAATCCAGCCGCTGGCGCAGCGTTCCCACAGTATCCGCACCCGCGGTATCGGCGAGCCGTTCGAGCTCCTCGAGGTGCTCGTCCGCCAGTTCCTGCGGCACCGCCTTCAACGGCGCGCCTACTAGAATTGCCCGCTCCTGGGGGACCTTGAGTTCGATCATAGGAAATCCGCTTCGAGTGAAACTGCCGCCGCGGCGCCTTGCTGCATGCGGCCCGTCACACGCCTGCAAGCTCCTCGCCGATCCGCTCCCACTCCGCATAGACCCTCGGCAGGCGCGCGCTGGCAGCGTCTCTCAGTTCCGTGATCTGCCGCACCCGGCCGGGGTCGCCGCCATCCGCGTACAGCGCCGGGTCGGCAAGCTCCCGCTCGAGCTCCTCGAGCTCCCCTTCGTAGCGGGTGATGCGCTTCTCGAGTTCGGCTATCATCCGCTCGCGCCGCCGGATCTCGTTCTTGGACAGCTCGCCCGCCTGAGCATCGGGGCCGGAAGCAGGTACCGGCTTCATTTCGGAAGATGCGGGGCGGGGCGGGGATTCGCCGTCCCGCGCTCGTGCCGCCGCATCGCGCACCCATTCGTCGAAAGTCCCGCGATGATCGACGATCCGCAAGGCGCCGCCAGACCCGTCGGGCGGCGTCAGCGCCCACACCCGGGTCGCCACAGCGGAGAGCAGTGCGCGGTCATGCGAAATCAGCAGAATCGTGCCCGCAAAGGCCGCGAGCGCCTCCTCGAGCGCTTCGCGGCTGGGGATGTCGAGGTGGTTGGTCGGCTCGTCCAGCAGCAACAAGTTCGAACTCTCGAGGGTGATTTTCGCCAGCGCCACCCGCGCCCTTTCGCCGCCGGAAAGCGTCCCGATTCGGGCAGTCAGATCATCGCCCCGGAAGAGAAAGCGCGCGAGATGGCCCCGCAGCGTCTGCTGGCTTGCGGCCGGTGCCGCAGCGGCGATCTCGTCCCAAATGGTTATGCCGGGGTCCAGGTGCGAAAGGTCCTGCCGGTACACGGAAAGCCGGACACCGGTACCCCGTACGATCTCCCCCCCGTCCGGCGCGAGATCGCCGGCAATGGCCCGCATCAGCGTCGACTTTCCCGAGCCATTCGCCCCGGTGATCACCACCCGGTCCCCGCGGTGCACTTCGGATGAAAAGGGGCGGAACAGTGTCCGGTCGCCGAAGCGGTGCGAAACCGAAGCCAGCCGCAGCACGGTGCCGCCCGAGCGGCTGGCGGCGCCAAAGTCGAGTGCCATGGCGCCGCGTTCTTCCGCCGGCGCCTCGATACGATCTAGGCGCTCGAGCATGGTGCGGCGACTCTGCGCCTGCTT
>JBBSMO010000533.1:0-2620 GCA_038233155.1 Longimicrobiales bacterium | reverse complement strand
TGCTCCCCGACGGATCGCAAGCCCACTCACGAATTGCCAGGTCTAGCCGCATACCCCCGGCAGCGCAGCACCGGGAGCGGCGGGTACCGGGGAAAGCGCGGGTCCCGCTTGGAAGGCTCGCAGAGATAAAACATGGAGCCGCGCCCACTTCGGACGACCCGGGAACACGTGCAGCTCCCGCGCGGCGCGCCGGATCTCCTCCATCTCCTCCATCTCCTCCATCTCCTCCATCTCCTCCATCTCCTCCATCTCCTGCACGAGCGCAAGCTGCCGCTCCGGCGGAGCCGCAGGGAGTTCCTCCTCAATCCGCACCAGGCGTTCTTCGAGCAGGCGCACCAGAATGTTGCGGATGCTGGCGTATAGCACCTCGGCCGGGGCGTTCATCTCCCGGCCTTCGGCGGTGCCACGCAGCTCCTCCACCACGGGGAGCACTTCCGGCGGAAAGACGTGGAGCCATTCTCCTTCCCGGTCTCGTTCCCTCTCCACCCGCAGCAGCCCCTCGTCCGCATTCAGCAGCATGATCTCACCTGCCGTGTGATGTGGGACCAATAGCTCGTCTTGGGTAGTTCCTACCGGAGCTACTCGAAGTAGACGCCGATCAGTGCAAAGAGCGCGAAGCCGCCGACCAGGAACAGGCTCGCGGCGCGCGCGTCTTCCTCCTGGTGCGCCTCGGTGACGATCTCCTCGATGGCGACGGTGAGCAGGATGCCGGCGGTGAATGCGAGCAGCGCCAGCTTCACCACCTCGGGCGCGGCGCGCACGGCCCACTAACCGATCGTGGTGCCGAGCAGGATCGGCAGCGCGAACGAGGCGGAGAGCAGCAGGCGCTTGGGACGGCTGACGCCCTGCGCCTTGAAGGTGGCGATCGTGGCGAACCCCTCGGGGATGTCCGCGGGCACCTGGCCCAGCGCGAGCAGCAGCCCGAGCGTCGGGTCGATCAGGGAGCCGGTGCCGATCATGATCCCGTCGCTGAACAGGTCAACCGCGACGCCGAAGAAGATGCCCCACGGGCCGCGCTCGGTGTTTCCCTCGCCGATACTCGCGGCGGCCCCGCTCGCGCGCGTGCGGACGACGTCGAGAATTATGTCCACCAGAACGGCGAACCCGCCGCCCGCGAGAAACGCGAGCAGGATCACCCACGGCGGATCTGCTTGCAGTGCCGCCGGCATCAACTCGATGCCGACCACCGCGAGGATGATCCCCGCGGCCCCGTGCAGGGCGAAGCTGAGCGTCCGCTGCGAGACGCGAACGGTTTCGGCGAGCACGCCGCCGCCGAAGTTGCCCGCGGCCGGCATCAGCGCCAGCAGCAGCGCGGTGAGATAGCCGCTCATGGGGTGCCCTTCAGCGCGCGCAGGACGCGGGCGTAGACCGTCCACTCTTCCGGCGTCGCGATGAGCGTTTTGCTCTGCTCATCGAATACGTTGCCGGTGTCGTCCGGCTCCAGATCGTCGAGAGTCGGCGCCGAGTCCGCCGGATGGCCGGCCTCCATCCAGCGGTCCAGAACCTCCTCCACGATGCGCAGCTCCGGAGCGGCAAGGCCACGCAGGACGGCATCCGTGCGGGCGTGCTCCGGGTCGTCCGCCAGTGCGGCGAGTCTTCGTTTCAGATCCATAACTGTTCCTTGCAGGGTAGGGGTGTCCGCGCCGTTACGCCGGCACCAGCTCCAGCTCTTCCGCCGCCGTCGGCTCCGGCACCCGGCCCGCGCTCTTGTGCTCGAACATCAGGTAGAGCAGCGGCAGCACCAGCAGCGTGAGCAGCGTGGCGGTGATCAGCCCGCCGATCACCACCGTGGCCAGCGGGCGTTGCACCTCGGCGCCCGCGCCGTGCGAAAGCGCCATCGGCAGAAAGCCGAGCGCGGCCACCAGCGCCGTCATCAGCACCGGCCGCAGCCGCGTCATCCCGCCCTCGCGTACCGCCTCGTCCAGCGGGTGCCCCTGCTGGCGTAGATCGTTGATGTAGCTCACCATCACCACCCCGTTCAGCACCGCGATCCCGAACAGCGCGATGAAGCCCACGCCCGCCGAGATCGAAAACGGCATCCCCCGAATCCAGAGCGCGAGCACCCCGCCCACCGTGGCCAGCGGGATCCCGGTAAAGACCAGCGCCGCCTGCCGCAGTGAGTTGAAGGTGGCAAAGAGCAGCAGGAAGATGAGGAGCAGCGAGAGCGGCACCACCAGCATCAACCGCCGCGTGCCCCGCTCGAGGTTCTCGAACTGCCCGCCGAAACCCACGGTGTAGCCCGGCGGCAGCTCGACGGTGCCGTTTTCGAAGAGCGCCTGCACCTCCGGCACGAAGCCGCCCATGTCGCGGCCGCGAACATTGCCCTCCACGATCACCAGCCGCGACGCGTTCTCGTGCGAGATGTCCGACGGCCCCTGGACGGTTTCGATGCGCGCGAGCTGCCCCAGCGGTACCCGCTCCCCGCCGGGGGCGCTGACCAGCAGGTTGGACACCGCTTGCGGGTCCCGCCGCGCGGATTCGGGGAAGCGCACCGCGAGCGCGAAACGGCGCTGCCCCTCGAGCACCGTGGTGGCCTCCGCGCCGCCGATCGCCTCGACGGTGCGCATCACATCGGCGGAGTTGATCCCGTAGCGTGCGAGCTGCTCCGGCAGCACCGTCA
>JBBSMO010000532.1:0-2621 GCA_038233155.1 Longimicrobiales bacterium | reverse complement strand
AGGCGCTCGCGGACGGAAAAGAGCTCGGCTGGGATTGGGACCGGGTCAATGTGCACGGGGGCGCGGTCGCGCTCGGCCACCCGATCGGCGCCTCCGGCGGACGGGTGCTCACCACGTTGCTCTACGCGATGGATGACCGCAACGAAGAAACCGGCCTCGCCACCCTTTGCCTCGGCGGCGGCAACGCCGTAGCCCTTTCCGTGGAGAAAGTCTGATGCGCGACCCCGAAACGTTGGACCTCGATCGGGCCCCGGCCCGCGACTCGGTTCTGACCGTCGAGCGCGGCGGCCGCACTTGGGACCTGTTGCCGGCACTCCGCTGGGCCGTTGCGATCACTGCGGCGGTGGTATTGACCGCGCTCAGTGCCCGCATCTCCCTGCCCATTCCCGGCACGCCGGTCCCCTTCACCTTTCAGCCGCTCGCGGTGCTGCTCTGCGGCGCGCTGCTCGGCAGGCGGATGGGGGCGGCGGGCCAACTCGCATACCTCGCTGCGGGCGTTGCGGGGCTGCCGGTGTTCGCGGGCGGCGCAGGGCTGGCCTACCTCCTGGGGCCCACCGGCGGCTATCTGATGGCCTACCCGGCGGCGGCTTTCATCGCCGGCGCGGCGGCCGGCGGCGGAATCGCCCGCAGCCTTGCAGGGCTGCTGGGCGGCCTAGCGGCGATCTACGCGGGCGGCCTCGCCTGGCTGGCGGCAGCGGGCAGCTTGTCTCTTGCGGTCGCGCTCGGGCTCAAGCCGTTCATCCTCGCGGACCTGGTCAAGGTCGCCCTGGCGTTGATCATCTCGCGCCGGTTTGCGGCGCCGGCGCGCCGGCTTTTTGGGCGGGGCGACGACCCGGCGCTGCAACAGCGCGGCTGAGAGCCCCACCGCCCGGCGCCCGCGAGTGCCCATGCCCGCGGCGGCCCGGCGCGTTTTTTTCAACGAACACCGGCTCCGCAGCGGGTGGCGCATCGCCATCTTCTTCCTGGTCTTCTTCGCATTGCTGATCGCAGGTCAGGTTGCGACGGGATTCGCGCCGCCCGCCTTGCTGTCCTGGCTATCCCCAACCCTTTCCTTCACCGCCGCCCTCGTAGCGGGGTGGATCGTCCTGGCGCGGCTGGACGGGCGCCCGATAGGCGCCCTCGGCTTCGCCTTCACACCCGATACCTGGCGCGAAACCGGCGGCGGCATGCTGGTCGGCTCGGCTCTGATCGCGGTCGCCTCACTCCTGCTGCTGCTCACCGGCGCGGCGGGTTTCATGCCCGACGACGGCGATGCACTGGGCTACCTTTCCGCGCTGTCCGGCACGCTCCTCTTCTTCGGCATCTCCGCGGCATGGGAGGAGGTGCTGTTCCGCGGCTACCCGTTCCAGGCGCTGGTCGAGGGGATCGGTGCCTGGCCGGCGACCGTCGCCGCCTCCGCGCTCTTCTCGCTGCTGCACGCCGCCAATCCCAACGCGAACACCCTGGGGCTGGTCAACATCTTTCTTGCCAGCATTCTGCTCTCCGTCGCCTATCTGCAGACGCGCTCCCTCTGGTTCGTTTCCGCCCTGCACCTAGGCTGGAACTGGACCATGGCCACCCTGTTCGACTTTCCCGTCAGCGGCCTCGTCTTCAATACTCCGCTCTACAGCGCCCAGGAAACCGGTGCGGACTGGTGGACGGGCGGCGCCTTCGGTCCCGAGGCCGGCGTGGCAGGTACGCTCGTGATCCTAGCGGGAACGCTCTGGCTGATGCGCGGCAAGGCCTTCCGGGAGTCGCCCGCGATGGCAGAGCTCGGCCCCATCGTAGACCGGCGCCTGGGCAGGGACGAACCGTGAACCGCCCCGCGCTCCGCTTCTGGGCGAGCGCGGTTGCGGTCGCTTTGGCCGTGGCGGTATTTTCCGCGCTCTTGCTACCCTTCGATGCGATCGGCCTCGTGACGCGGGCAGAGCGGCAGCGGGCGTGGCTGCTCACCCTCTGGACCGGCGGAGTCATGGCCGTGCTTTTCGGCGCCTCCGCGCTGCTCGGCGCCTTCCACGGTCTCGGGCTGCGCGAGGTTCTCGAGGCCGGCTCGCTGCAACGGGCGAGGGATGCGCGCACGCAGGCAATGGCGCGCGCACGCCCGGGCTTTCACAGCAGCTTCGGCTGGTGGCTCGTATCGGTAGGCGCCCTGTTGATCCTCGGCTATTTCGCGACGGCGATGCTGATAAGGGGAGGAACGTAGCATGCAGTTTAGAACGCCGGGGCCGCCGGCCGCCTGAATCCGTCCCGAGCCCTGCGGCTCGTTGCGCGTGTACTCCACAATCCACAATCCAAAATTCAAAATTGGCGAAGCCCATAGCTGTTGTCGGCGCCGGTACCATGGGGAACGGCATTGCCCACGTCTTCGCCCAGAACGGGTACGAGGTGCGATTGATCGATGTGCGTGCGGAGGCACTCGATGGGGCGCTGCGCACGATCCGTTCGAATCTGGAGCGGCAGATCAAGAAGGGCACCCTTTCCGAAGACGAGCGGGATGCGGCGCTCGAGCGCATCTCCACGGCCGGCGAGATCTCGGGAGTGGAAGATGCGGAGCTGGTGGTAGAGGCGGCAACTGAGAATCGGGATTTGAAGATGCGCATCTTCCGGGAGCTGGATGACGCGGCGCCCGCAAGTGCGATCCT
>JBBSMO010000531.1:0-2644 GCA_038233155.1 Longimicrobiales bacterium | reverse complement strand
CTCCTGACAACGCCCGCCATGCCCGAGCTTCCCGAAATCAGTCTTTACATACACGCGCTCAAGCAGCGCATCGTCGGGCAACCGCTCGAGGCCGTGCGCATTGTCTCGCCGTCGCTGCTCCGCAGTGTAGATCCACCCGTTTCAGCTATCACCGGCAACACCGTGCAGGGGCTGCGGCGTATCGGCAAGCGTGTCGTCTGGGAGTTCGATGACGAGCTCTTCGTCGTCATCCACCTGATGATCACCGGCCGCTTTCAGTGGAAGAAGCGCGGCGCCGCCGTTCCCCGAAAGCTCGGGCACGCGGCCTTCGACTTCCCGAACGGAACGCTGCTGCTGACAGAGGCCAGTTCCAGGAAGCGTGCGACACTGCACCTGGTCCGGGGAGAGGCAGCGCTCGCCGAGCACGACCGCGGCGGCATCGAGCCGCTGAACGCGACGCTCGCCGAGTTCCGCGATGCGCTGCTGCGCGAGAACCGCACGCTCAAGCGGGCGCTGGTCGACCCGCGCATCTTCAGCGGCATCGGCAACGCGCATTCGGACGAGATCCTGCTCGCCGCCCGGCTGTCGCCGCTGCGTCGCACGCACCAGCTCGACGACGAGCAGATCGAGCGGCTCCACGGGGTGACGCAGCGGTCGCTGCAGGAATGGACGGAGCGGCTACGCGCCGAAGCGGGCGGCGAGTTCCCAATCAAGGTCACCGCGTTCCACCCCGCCATGGCGGCGCACGGCAAATTCCGCGAGCCCTGCCCGCAGTGCGGAAGCCCTATTCAGCGCATCGTCTACGCCGCCAATGAGACCAACTACTGCGCGGCCTGCCAGACGGACGGGGTGGTGCTCGCCGACCGCGCGCTGTCGCGGCTGCTGCACGACGACTGGCCGCGGAGCCTACAGGAGCTCGAAGGGTTGGGGCGCAGAGGACGATGAGGGTGCAGCGCGAGCCAGCTGCTTAGCACAACGACGTGTTCACATCAGCTGTATTTTTCGACACGTTGGCACCACATGTCGAATGCATCGACACGTTTGTCGGATATGTCGATGTTGGGTTGTGTTTTCGACCGATCACTCAGCCGGCCAGGATACTGAGCAGCTCATCGTTGAGGAAGTAGATTTCGCGGCCGCTGCGGACAGGGCGGAGCAGCCCCATCCGCGAAAGGGCCTGGAGGTACTTCGACGCCGTCTGTCGATTGGCGACGCCAGCCTCTTCAACGAATCGGATCTTGGAATACGGGTGCCGGAAAACGATCTCGATGAGTTCCCGAGAGTAGATCTTTGGTTCCTCCGTACGCACACGTTCGATCCAATGGTCCATCAAGCTTCGAATCGCCCGAATTCGGCCCTCCGTGTAGCGCGCGGTACTTTCGATTGCGTCCAGCATGTAGAGGATCCATCCATCCCAATCTCCCTCCTCCGTGACGCGGCGCAGGCCACGGTAGTAATCCGCCCTTCGCTCGAGAATGAAGCGCGAGTGGTACAGCACCGGGATCTCGAGAAGCCCTCGTTCAGCTAAAAAGAGAATGTTCAAGATGCGCCCCGTCCGCCCATTCCCATCTGTGAACGGGTGAATCGCCTCGAACTGGTAATGCATCACGGCCATCTTCACGAGCGGGTCCAGTTCGTCATCTGCGTAGAGGAAGTGCTCGAGATTTGCCAGCAGATCACGCAGGCGCTGTTCGCCGGCGGGCGGGGTATAGATGATTTCTCCTCCCGGAGTGGCCAACTTGGTTCCGGGCAGGCGGCGCACGCCGACAGCCGACGTCCTGATCATCGAGACCAAATCCTCGAACAGCCGGGTGGTGAGCAGACGCCCCTCATCGCGGATCGCCAGAAACCCGCCCCAAAGGGCGGCACTGTAGGCCAGCACCTCCTTGGTGCCTGAATCGGTGACGCGTGGATCGTCCGCGAGGGCACGGTAGAGCTGATCGGAAGTGGTGACGACGTTCTCGATCTCGCTGGACAGGCGGGCCTCTTGCAATCCGATGGTTTGCATCAAGATCGCTTGGTTCGGGATCAGCGCGCCCGCACCCTTCAAGTCAGCGAGCGCCGTGCGCGCCGAGATGACTCGCTTGAGCACTGCTTTGTTCTCCAGCTCCACCACAGGTGGCAGCGGCGGCAGATCATTGTAGGGGTGGTCGCGGTCGAAGCTCACGAGCTGTTCAGGATGATGTGGGAGTAAACCATGGCAGCCTCACCCCAGCGCCACATCTAAAATCATCATGACCGTGAACCCGATTATGGTGGCGGAAGTGGCGAGATCGGTGTGGCCGCCCTGCTGCCCCTCGGGGATCAACTCCTCGACCACCACGTAGATCATCGCACCGGCGGCGAACGCCAGCGCGTAGGGCAGCAGCGGGCGGATGAGCAGCACGGCCGCTGCTCCCATCACTGCGGCGACCGGCTCGACTACCGCGGAAAGCTGGCCGTACCAGAAGCTGCGGAAGCGGGAGACGCCTTCGCGGCGCAAGGGCATGGCCACGGCCATACCCTCGGGGAAGTTCTGCAGCCCGATGCCGACCGCCAGCGCAATGGCAGCCCCGAACGTGGCACCGCCCATGTCCAGCCCCGCGGCCGCAGCGCCGAAGGCGACTCCAACCGCGAGCCCTTCGGGAATGTTGTGCAGTGTGATGGCCATCACCAGCAGTGTGGT
>JBBSMO010000530.1:0-2649 GCA_038233155.1 Longimicrobiales bacterium | reverse complement strand
GCCGCGTGATCGGCGTCGGTGACGGGCGACGGGCCGCCGGCGCCCTCCTTTTCCTCGACACGGGCGCGGCCGTACAGGCGCATCGCTGCCGCGCCCGCCGAGCGAACGAGGTCCTGCGCGAGGGACAACTCGTCCCTCAGGGCGGCCTCCGGAGAGGACGCCGAATCCAGATTTGGCATGCTTTGGCGGGGTCGGGAATACAGATACGGCGCGCCGTACAGTCCGGCGAACCGCGTGCTCCAGCAAGACCCGCACCAGCACGTGACCCATTCACCTCGAAGCACGACGAAAGGGACCGCGCAGAAGAAGCAGAGAGCCTTTCCGCGGCGGCCGTGGCAGTGTCGCTACAGGTTTGGTACGTCCGCATCCTCTCAGGCGATCTGCCCACGGGAACACAGTTCATCGCCATCCCGAAGGATGGTCGATTCGTGCGCCCCTTCCCAGTTACCCGTGCAAATTCCTGGCGCCGACGTTGCCGCCTGCTCGCACCACACCATGTTGCATCGTCCCAGAAAAGGCGGATTTTGCAGCAGGATCGGCCGCTACCGTGCCGGCCGCGCAACCGACTCACGTGTCTCGAGATCACCACCGCGACCGGCCGGGTGCCAGCAGAGGGCAGATCGCGCTCGCGGGGGCGTCAAGCGATATAAGGGCTACAGCATCTACAACACGGATCTCTTCATGCGCACGAGCAATCGCTTGACCGCAACGATCATCTTCCTGCCCGGGTTGCTCGACCGTTCCCTTTCGATAGCTTTGTTGGCATGTGGAAACGGTGTATCGGGGACGCCCTTTCCCAAAAAGGGGCACATTTGTTCCCAACCATCTCCCCTCGCCAAGTCCAATATCAGGAAGTCATCGGGTCGATCCCTGAAATAGTCGAGCACGTCTTTGTTGTGGCTCTCATAACGTTCTTTATAGACGTCCTCGTGACCTTCAGGACATCCAACGCCGTAAATCCATTGCCGCATCGGAGTTTCGCGGCGACCGAAATGCCTCACCTGACTGGCGATCCAAGAATCTGAGTTCCTCATCGTCAATATGAACTTGCTCTGAGGATAGAGTCTGTCCAACTTCCTGTAGAGGATCGGCCAGGGATTGTCCTGAAAGGCATCGTACTGGGCAACTAACGAATCGATCATACAATCGATGTTCGCAGCAATATCAGGATCATTCACCCCGTTCGGGCCGGTTACTCGATACCCGAGAGTCTTGAGTGCTACGGCGAGGCTCGTAGTGCCGGTTTTATGAAATCCGATGCAGAACACTTTCGGTTCCATCTCTTCGCTTTCGAGGCTTTGCATATTTTTCTATCGTTTATTGATCCCGGGTAGGCGTGTCGGGCAGAAGTTGGCAAAGGCCGTCGGAGCCCAACCAGGCACAGTCCTGCTGGCGCCGCTGGAGACGGGCCCGTAGCTGGAGTCACTCTCGAGCAGCGGCGGATTCGCGTGTCTCGTGACGTGAAGAGCAATCTACATACCCGCAAACTTCGATAGTTCGGTTCGCGGACGACTCAGCAGCGCTCCGCATGCTTCCCCGAGGTCCAGAAGATCACCCTCCTTCACGGGCTCCCCGGTGATACGCTCCCAGCTCGTCGCGTAGATCTCCAGCTGGCGGCGGTACGCCTCACTACGGCGCGCGAAGTCGGGGTCGCTCCCGAGTGGGTCTTGTAGTCGATGATCACCCAGCCGTCGCCTTCCCGAAAGGCGAGATCGATCACCCCCTCGAGGTACTCTTCGGACCGCGCGCCGGAGGCGCCGTCGGTGCGCATCGCGAACGGGAACTCGAAGCAGCGGCGCTCAGCTTTTCTGGCGCGCTCCCACATTTCGGACGTAGTCACCGTCTCGACCAGCTCCAGCTCGCCCAGCTCGAGAGGTTCCCCGTCACGCGTCGGCCTTTCGTTCTCGAGCAGCGCGCTGTGGCAGATCCGCCGCAAGCGCGGCCCTCGCGCGCCACGTCCCGCGGCCTCCAGCACCAGGTGCACCGAGCGCCCCGACGCCTGGCCGCGCGAGCGCACGGGAGAGCTGTCGGCTGCGGCGACGACGGTGGCCGCGACGGTGGCGGCGCTCGCCTTAGCGAGCGCCGTCACGGCGTGGAAGGCGTAGGACGGGGCCGCGGCCGCGGCGCGGGTCACCTCGACCCGCGCGATCTCCGCGGCGAGGTCTTCCGCCGAGCACACGAGCCGCTCCGGCTGCGGGGCGGCGGACGACGGCAGTGCGCGCCAGGATCTCGCGAAGAATTCGGTCCAGCCGTCCCGCCTCGGCGGGGTCTCGCGCGCGGGCCGGACGATCTCGCTCCGGATCTGCTCGTCCGGAGAGAAGACTTCGACATGGACCCGCAGCACCCGCCGGTTCCGCCGGGCAAGGTCGACGAGGGCGGAGAGAGCGGCCGCGCGGGCGTCGGCCGACGCCGCCGCCCCGACTCGCTCGACCCGGAGCAGTTGGTGCCCGGGCAGCGCCCGACTGGGGTGCGCCTGCGCCACCAGGCCGGCGCAGTACCGCCCGCTGCCGTCCTGCACCGTAATGAACCAGGACGGACGAGCCGGGTCGAGGATCGTCCACGCCGACCGGTGAGGGAGAGGAAGGGGCACGCCCGCATCGAGGAGCGCGTCCTCCGCCGGCTTCCAGCGGGCCAACTCGTCGGACACCT
>JBBSMO010000529.1:0-2667 GCA_038233155.1 Longimicrobiales bacterium | reverse complement strand
TACCTGCCGGAGTTCTTCGCCGAGCACCGGGTGCACGTGGTCGCCTCGCTGCCGCACTACCGGCAGAAGGGGACCGACACGCAACGGGGCGACGGCGTCTTCGAGCAGTCGATCCGCGCGCTCCAGCAGCTCAACGCGCTCGGCTACGGGCGCGCGGGGACGGGGCTCGTTCTGGACCTGGTGACCAACCCCGTGGGCACCTTCCTCCCCGGCAACCAGGCGGCGCTCGAGGCCGAGTGGAAGCGGCAGATGACGCGGCTGTACGACGTCGAGTTCAGTGCGCTCTACACCATCACCAACATGCCCATCTCCCGCTTCCTCGAGTTCTTGGAAGCAGAGGGCAATTTAGCCGAATATATGGAACGGCTGCTCGAGGCGTTCAACCCTGGCGCGGCGGCGGCGGTGATGTGCAGGAACACCCTTTCGGTAGGCTGGGACGGAACGCTCTATGACTGTGATTTCAACCAGATGCTCGAGCTGCCGGTCGCGTCCGCCCTGCCGCAAACCATCTTCAATTTCGACGTTTCGGCGCTGGCGAACCGAGAGATCGTGCTTGGGCCGCACTGCTTCGGGTGCACTGCCGGCGCTGGCTCCAGTTGTGGCGGAGCTACCGCGTGAAACGGCTGCGGGTGGCCGCTACGCCGGGCGTCACCTAACCGAGCGTAACCAGGCGAGCAGTTCGGTAAAGAGCGGGAGAAAGACGAGCACCCAGGCGCTGCGGGCACCCAGGTTGACGCGCGATGCGCTCCACGAGAAGCGATCCGTCCGCAGCGCCTCACCCAATCGGCGGGGGTCCGGCAGAAGTCTCGGCCTCGCTTGGTAGGCGGGGGTGAACTGCGCGGGATACTGGCGGCATAGAACGCGTTCTTCATCGATCATCGTCGGGTAGTAGACGAGCCCGGTCATACTCGCGAACAGAAGCAGCCCTGCCAGCGGGTCTCCCACCGCCAGGAAGTACGCCAGGAAAACGAGCAAGCTGCCGGTGTACAGCGGGTGTCTCACCATTCGGTAGATGCCCGCATCTGTGATCTCCTTCCCCTTGCGCAGGTTTCCGGCGCCCCAGATTCGCACGCCCACCCCGGCGGCCATCGCCAACCAAGCGGCTATGAAGGGCCAGGTTAATTGGGGGTGGAGCAACCGGGTCGTTGGAGCACCCGAGGCCAACGCAATTGCGAGCGCGGCAAGCACGAACAGCGCGGTGAGCAACGGGCGCCGGAGCCGCACGCCCCGGATGAGATCTCTTCGGCCGTCGTCGCCCGCGCTGCTCAAAACCTCGTCTCCTCGCCATGAACGACCCGCCAGGTATCGCGGGCAATCAGCAGCTCCTCGTCCGTGGGAATCGCCCAAACCCCCGCCCGCGAGGCGGGCGCACTGATCCGCCCCTCTTTTCCTCCGACGGTTGCGGCGTTCAGCGCCGGATCCAGTTCGATCCCCATCCAGCCAAGCCCGTCGCAGATCTGCTCCCGGATGCCGGCGGCGTTTTCGCCGATTCCGCCCGTGAACAGAATGCCGTCCGCGCCCCCTATGGCTGCGAGATAGGCGCCGATGTACTGCCGCGCGCGATAGCAGAAGATCTCGATGGCGAGCCGGGCACGCCGGTCTCCGAACTCCGCGGCTTCTGCCTGCAGCTCCCGCATGTCGTGGGTCAGCCCCGAAATTCCTAGCAGCCCCGACTGCTTGTTGAGCAGCGTCTCGATTTCCGCCGGAGAAAGCCCCTCCTTTTCTGCAATGAAGTCGATGATGGCGGGGTCCAGATCTCCGGAACGAGTGCCCATCACGAGCCCTTCGAGCGGGGTAAAGCCCATCGAGGTATCTACCGAGTCACCGCCGGCAATGGCGCATGCCGAGGCGCCATTGCCGAGGTGAAGCGAGATGACGCGCGTCTCCTCCCGGCTTACGCCTGCGAGCTGGCGGTAGCGATACGCGACGTAACGGTGCGAAGTGCCGTGAAAGCCATACCGGCGGATGCGGTACCGGCGATAGAACGAATAGGGAATTGCGTACAGATACGCCTGCTCTGGCAGCGTATGATGGAAGGCGGTGTCGAACACCGCGACCTGCGGCAGCGCCGGGCCGAGCACAGTGCTCACCGCCTGAATCGCCTTCAGGTTATGAGGATTGTGCAGCGGCGCCAGCTCGATGGTGTCTTCTATGCCGCGCAACACCTCGGGGTCTATGCGTACCGAACGCTGGAAACGCTCCCCGCCATGCACCACCCGGTGCCCCGCTGCGCCTATCTCGGAAACGGCCGATATGGCGACTGCCGACTCGTCCGACGCAAGCCAACGGAGGACGAAGTCGATGGCTGCCCGCAAGTCGCGCAGCGATTCGGTGCCCCGAACGGCAGGCGCGTCTTCCGCGGCGAGGCTGTACACCGCTTCCCCGCCGATCCGTTCGAGCACCCCGCGCGCCAGGCGGCGGTCTGCACCCGCGGCCATTCGATCGCTATCCGTTTCAATCAACTGGAACTTCAGCGAGGAAGAGCCGGCGTTGAGGACGAGAATGTTCAAGAACTGGAGCGCGCGGAGCGGGGGAGCAGGGGCGGGGGAGGCCCGTCAGAACGGCAAACGGACGGCACCTCCCGCGGGCCGGTTAGAAAATTCGCGCGGCTGTACGCAGGTTCTCGCCGGCGTGGTCGGGTTACTTAGAACGGCCGACCGGCTATCG
>JBBSMO010000528.1:0-2668 GCA_038233155.1 Longimicrobiales bacterium | reverse complement strand
GAAGATGCCCTGCTCGTAGTGCGCGGCCTGAAAAAATACTTTCCGATTCACCAGGGCTTTTTCAGCCGCCATACCGGCGACATCAAAGCGGTAGACGGAGTGTCGTTTTCGCTGCGGCGCGGCGAGACCCTTGGCTTGGTAGGCGAATCGGGGTGCGGCAAAACCACTTTGGGGCGCACCCTGATGCGCCTCGAAACCCCTACCGCGGGCGCGGCGCTTTTCGAGGACCGCAACATCTTCGAACTCACTGGCGAGGAGCTGCGGCGGTTGCGGCGGCGGATGCAGATCGTCTTCCAGGACCCCTTTTCGTCTCTGAACCCGCGGATGACCGTCGGCGACACTCTGCGCGAGGTGCTTAAAATTCATAGTCTGGCGTCTGGCCCGGCGGCGGACGAACGCATCGCAGAGTTGCTCAGCGTTGTAGGCCTGCGCCCGGAGCACGCTGTCCGCTACCCGCACGAGTTCAGCGGGGGGCAGCGGCAGCGCATCGGCATCGCACGGGCTTTAGCCGTCGAGCCAGAGCTGATCGTCTGCGACGAACCTGTCAGCGCGCTCGATGTATCGGTTCAGGCACAGGTGATCAACCTGCTGCAGGATCTGCAAGACCAGTTCGGGCTCGCCTTTCTCTTCATCGCCCACGACCTTTCCGTGGTGGAACACATCGCGGACCGCGTAGCGGTGATGTACCTGGGCCGCATCGTAGAGCTCGCCGATGCGAGAGAGCTGTACCGCAACCCGCTGATGCCGTACACTCGGGCGCTGCTCTCGGCAGTTCCGGTCGCGGACCCGCGTCACAAACGGGACCGCATCGTTCTGCACGGGGATGTGCCCTCACCGGCGAACCCGCCCCCGGGCTGCCCGTTCCACCCGCGCTGCCAGCACCCGCTCAAGGACGCCGATTGCGCCACTATCGTCCCGCCCCTCGCCGACAAGGGCGGCGGGCACTTCGCCGCCTGCATCAAGGTGCCGCTCGGAGCGGGGTGAAGCGGCCGCGAGTCTCGGGTCTCGGGTCTCGGGTCTCGGGTCTCGCTTGGGTGCATTACTCCTGCAGCAGCCGGGCGCCAGCGACAGCCGCGACGTACGCGCCGCTGCTCTGCGTGGTACCTGGTTTCTGGTCCCTGGCCACTGCCGCGAAGCGGCCCCCCTTTCGCCTTCATGCAGAGCTTCGCATATTCTCCTTGACAGGCGGTGGCGGTGCGGGTAAGTTGCGGCCCGTTCGCACACCGACCTTATTTCCCGGCGCGGCACCTCCGTCCGTGCCCTGTTTTCGAATCCTTGGAGGCCGACCTTGAGCAGCCCGATCCTGTCCCTCGCCCTGTTGCAGCTTCCCGGCACCGAAACCCCCGACATGACCTTTAGGGACATCTGGGAGGGTGGCGGTTTCATGATGTGGTTTTTGGGAGCGACCGCTCTGCTCGGGTTGATCGTCATCATCTGGAAGCTGATCGACCTGACCTCGAAGGCGGCGCGCACGAAGAAGGTGCTGCGGCAGGTAGACGCATTGGTAGCCGAAGGGCGGATCAGTGATGCAATCGAGACCGCCGAGCGCTCGAAGACGCCCGCGGGCCGCATTCTCGCCGAGGGCCTGCGCCGCCATGCCGAGGGAACCGAACGCGTCATAAAGGCGATCGAGAACGCCGGCCTCATCGAAATGGCGAAGCTCGAGCGGGGTCTGGTAATTCTGGCGACGGTTTCGACGGTTGCACCGCTGCTGGGCTTCCTGGGAACGGTGATCGGGATGATCCAGGCCTTCCAGGCGATCGAGCTGGCGGGTGAAGTCGAGGCGACGCTGGTCGCCGGCGGCATCAAGGTGGCGTTGATCACGACAGCTGCCGGGCTGGTGATCGCGATTCCGATCAGCATTGCGCACAACTACTTCGTAAGCCGCATCGACCGGCTGGTGATCGACATGGAAGAGTCGGCGCAGCGCACCATTGACCATCTGCACGACATGGAAGTTCGGGGCGCGGTACCGGCCACGCGATAGCTCGCCGCCGCGCGGCACAGATTGGCGGGCCGCCTTTAGGGGCGGCCCGTTTTTTTATCCGGCCGGGATTCTGCCGATACCAAGAGAAGCACTCCTTGCCGCGGAACCTCACTCGCCCCCTGCCGGGTAGCACAGGCATCAACCCGCCCGCACCCGACCTTCGATGTCCCGACGTATTCCCATGTTCATCTCCCTCCTAGTGCTGGTCATCGCGGCGATCCCGCTGCTGTTCGGTGCCCGCCCGGATACCGCGGCCTCGCCCGCGGTCCAACAGCTCGCACAACAGATCGGCCTCGCGTCGCCTGACGGGAATGATGCAGCGGAGCCCGCGGCTGTAGACAGCCTGATGCGCGACAAACGCTATTGGCGTGCTGCACGGCTGATGAGGCAGCAGCTCGCCCGTGCGGGGCAGGCGCGGCCCGCCGATATATTGCTTGCGTCGCGCGCGGAGGCAGGGTGGGGCGGCTGGCAGCGGGTCAGCGCCCTCTTGGAAGGCCGCGGCTGGCTGAGCGGCGAGGCGGGCGGCGAGGGTTGGTTCTGGTTGGGGCGCGCCCGTGAGGAGGCGGGTTCGCGCGAGCAGGCCGTGCAGGCGTATAGCCGCTATCTGGAGGGGGGAGATGCCCGGTCGAACCCGGACCGCCGCACCGTCGCAGAGCTCCGGCGCGGCCTTCTTCTGCTCCG
>JBBSMO010000527.1:0-2675 GCA_038233155.1 Longimicrobiales bacterium | reverse complement strand
GTCATAACGTTCCAGCCTCGCAATTTCTGACAATCGCTTCCAAATCGGGAAGGCCCGCGAGTCTGCCGCGGACGGCGCACAGTATACCAGTACCGGCGCGGGGTAGCAAACCGTTGTACCCCTGGTGCCTTGTCGCCAGGCAGCCGTGTGCCTACCTTTCATTGCTTTGCTGCCGATGGCGTTCGGCGCCCCGCGTTCCTCGCGTTCCGACACCGAATGGTGCGTTGTTTCGCACTTCTGATCATCATCCTTTGTCTCTCGCCCGGCGGCAGCGTACCCGGCGTGGCGCAAAGCCGGGAGCCGGCAGCCGTGTCACTGGCGCCGGGAGATGTGCTCCGGGTCCAAATCTGGCGAGAGGAAGACCTGAGCGGCGAGTTTCCGGTGGACGAGCGCGGCACCGTGACCCTTCCGATGCTCGGTGAATACCAGGTTGCGGGCGTTCCGCTCGCGGAGATACGCGCCCGCCTGATCGAAGCGTACAGGGTGCAGCTACGCAACCCCTCGATCGAAATCACGCCGCTCCGGCGGATTCATGTTTTAGGCGAAGTGAACAAGCCCGATCTGTATGAAGTAGATCCCACCATCAGCATCGCGGGCGTGGTCGCATTAGCTGGCGGCGCGACCTCGAACGGTGATCTGGGCAAGATTCGGGTGGTTCGGGATGGCGCGGTCATTCGTCAGCGGATTGCTGCCGAAAGCGCTCTTTCCGGTGCTGACGTGCGCTCGGGAGATCAGATCTTTGTCGGCCGGCGGAGTTGGTTCGAGCGCAACAGCACTTTTGTCGTCAGCACCGTGCTCTCGCTTACGGCGGTGGTCATTGGGCTGCTGCAGCGCGGCTGATATTTCGTGCTCACCGCCCCTCCTTCATGAACCTTCCCGCACGGCAGGAGGCGGCTCAGTATGCCGGTCCGGATGCGGACCGGGCGTTGCGGCGGGTGTGGGAGGTGCTGTGGCGCGGCCGTTGGTTGATCATGGGCGGGGTGGTCGTAGCGGTCCTGGCCGGCATCGGTGTCACCTTGCTGCAGCGGCCCGTCTACCGAAGCGAGGCCACGCTCCAGATAGAGCAAGGCAGCCGCGACGTTAGCCTGATGAGCCGCCTTGCCCCGCCCGGCTTCGCGGGGCTCGCGGGGATCGGCGGCAGCGACATACAGACCGAGATTGCGCTGCTCGGCAGCCGCCGCGTTGCCGAGCCGGTGGTAGACTCGCTCACGCTGCACGTGATTCTCGAGGAGCCGCGTCGCGAACGGGGGGGAGTTCTGCGCGTGCTTGCCGCACCGCGAGACGCCGTTCCCGGCACCGCCGAGCTCGTCCGCGAAGGGTCCGGCCATTATCGTGTCACGCGCTCGCGGGGCGACACCCTATCCGTACCCGCGCGGGCCGTGCCCGGAGAGTCGTTCCACCTTGGCTCCGTACAGTTGCTGCTGCGCGCAGAGCCCCGCTCCGCACTGCCCGAAGAGCTGCGAATCTCGATCGTCCCCTTTGCGGATGCGGTCGCCGCTCTTCGGAAGGAGCTGGTCGTGCTTCGGCCGGACCCGGGGGCGCAGGTCCTCTCCGTCCGCTATGAATCCGCGGATCCGATGCTTGCGGCGGCAGTGCCGAACGCGATTGCGCGAAGTTTCGTCCGCTACCGCACTCTCACTGCCCAATCCCGCTCCGCCAACACAGCGGATTTCCTCCGCGATCAGGTGCGAAGCTACCAACGAGCGTTGGCTAGTGCAGAGGACGAGCTGCGGCGATTCCGCGAGCGGGCGCAGATCGTCGCGCCGGAGCAGCAGGCGAACGAGGGCGTGCGGCGGTACGCGGAGCTGCAGGCGGCACGGGACGAACTCGCCGCCGAGCGCGAACTGCTCGCAGAGCTGTTCGAGCGGGTGGAGGCAGAGCAGGGCACAGGCCGCGACTCGGCAGAGTACCGCCGGCTCGCCACCTTCCCGGCGTTTCTCGCCAATGCCGCAGTTCAGGATGTGCTGCGCTCGCTGAACGAACTGGAAAGCGAGCGGGCGGAGCTGCTGGTCTTGCGCACCCCGCAGAGTGTGGATGTTCAGGGTGTGGACGAGCGACTCCGCGAGCTGCAGGACCAGCTCTACCAGTTGGCAAGGAACTATTTCAGGAACTTAGGCAGCCAGATCGGCACCTTGGACGCCAACCTCGCGCGTTCCGAATTCCAGCTCGAGCAGGTGCCGGCCCGCGAGGTGGAATTGTTCCGGCTGATGCGCGAGCAGAAGCTGCTCGAGGAGGCGTACGGCCTGCTTCAAACGCGCCTCAAGGAAGAAGAAATTCGGATGATGGACCAGCCGCAGGAGGTTCGGGTGATCGACGCCGCGTTGATCCCATCCGTCCCTGCGTCTCCGCGCCCGCTCGTCAACTTGGCGGTGGCGAGTTTGCTGGGACTGTTGCTTGGCGTGGCCGCCGCATTCCTTCGCGACATCACGGACGCTCGGGTTCGTACTCCCGAGGAGGCCGTTGCCGCGGCGTTGGGGATTCCGGTGATCGGGATGATTCCTCGTCAACCCGGCACAGGCCGGGCTTTCCCCGGAACGCTGCTGCTCCCGGCCGGCATCCGCCGGCGACGGAGCGGCCAGCGTGGGGCGTTGCTTCCGGCCCTCAGCCCGTCTCCGGGCGCCGAGGCGTATCGCGGCGTTCGGACCAGCTTGCTGGCGGGACGCGAGCGGCACCCG
>JBBSMO010000526.1:0-2695 GCA_038233155.1 Longimicrobiales bacterium | reverse complement strand
TCGACACCGGGTTCCGCGGCGAGCCGGCGCTCGAGTTCATCGAAGCTGAGGCGCGCGCGCGTGGCGAACGCCGCCGAGTCGGCGCCAAAATCTTCGCGGTCGATGTCGACGCTGGCGGTCAGGTATCTCTCCGCATCGATCCCTTCCGCCCTCTGCCCGAACCGGTTGGACTCGAACACCCCGCCGGCGGCGATCGGGAGGAGCGCGACGGTGATCGCGACCTGCACGACGATTACCGTGGTCCAGAATCCACCGAATCGCAGCCCGGAGCCGCCCGGGTTCTCGCTGCGCAGAGCGTCCTGCACATTGACCCTGGTGATGCGCAGCGCCGGCAGAATACCGACGATTGCGGCCCCGATTAGCGTGAGCAGCGCCGCGTACAGCACGGTTTTCCACGACAGGCTGTCGTTGATCCAGAACGGCATCGCATCACTGGCCGCGAGCAGGCTCACCCCCCAGCGCAGCGCGACCTTCGCCACGATCAGCCCGAGCATCGCTGCAATACCGGCCAGCACCAGCGCCTCGACGAACAGCTGCATGATGATGCGGCCACGGCTGGCACCGAGTGCATTCCGCACCGCGATCTCCCAGCCGCGCGTGGCAGTCCGGGCAAACACGAGCGTCGCCACGTTCGCGCAGACGATGGCCAGCAGCATCAGGAAAATGCCGTTCACGACGTAGAGGATGTTTCTCATCAAAGCCGTGGCGCCGTCCTCGGAGAGAGGCTTGGCGTACGTCGTGACTCGCAGTCTCAGATGCTGGTGCGTCTCCGGATAGATGCTCGCGAGGCGCGCCCCGATCGCCGCCAGCTCGGCCCGCGCTTCATCCATGGATACGCCGGGTGCCAGGCGGCCGAAGACCGATACATCCGGACCCGTGCGCGGGGCGAGCAGAGCGCCGTTCACGCGCAGCGGCATCCAGATGCGCTGGTTCACGGGGAAACCGAACCCTTCCGGCATCACTCCCACCACCGTCGCGGTGGCGGTGCCCAGCTTCACCGTTCGACCCACGACGCCCGGGTCACTCGCGAAGCGTCGGTTCCACAGCGTCTCACCGATGACGACGACGGGTGGCTCGGCTGGTTGCTCATCCTGCTCCGTGAGGGTGCGGCCCAGCAGCGGTGGCGTGCCCATCAGTGCGAAGGCATCGGCCGTTACCTCCGCTCCGCGCACCGGCTCGACCCGTCCATCCTCCGTGGCGAGATTGCGCACGAAAGGAACTGCCGCACCCAGGTTGGCTATCGTCCGCACCTGCTCGCGCCAGATCGCGAAGTCGTGCAGTGAGCGGCTTTCCGGTGCGACCGCGTTCGTGTCCCAGATGCGGATCGAAACCACACGATCGCCAGCCGGAATTGGCAACCGCGGGTTCTGCCACTTGTTGAGCGCTTCGAAATAGAGTGTGCCCAATGCAATGCCAACCGCTATCGCGGCCGTGCCGACAACCGTCAGCCCCGGATACCGCACGAGCATGCGGAGCCCGACCTTGAAGTCCAGCCAGGAAAAGCGGACCCGCTCGCCCCGATCCGCCCCACGCGACGCGCCTGCGTCGCCCCGGGGGTGACGCGCGCCTGGGAGGAGCGAACGAATGCGATGGATGAGGCTATTCTTCATCGGGTTCTTCCGTCTGGAATTGAATTCAGCGCTTGCCCGCCAGTACGTCCGGGTCGATCGCGCGGTTTCACCGACGGCCGCGATCATACCCCGCCTCATTCCTTGATCTCGATTCCTTCGATGTTGTCGCCCGTCTCCCAGTCGAGCAGGTTGTACGGGTCGATGCCGCCCCGCGCGGGCCTCTCCGGCACCGTCACAGTGATCGTCTGGCTGCCGGAGCGGATGCGGTGCTTCTGCACGTACAGCGGCTTGCCCAGGACCTGACCCGGTCCGGCGGCGGCGAAGACCCCGATCTCGACCCATTCAGTCATCGGCAGCTCGGTTTCTACGCCCGCGCTGTCGGCGGCGACCTTACGCGCCCTCACCTCGAACGTGACCTGCCAGGTGCCTTCTCCGGTCTGGGTCGCCGTGGCCTCCTTGGTATCGAACGTCCAGAAGGCGTTGGTCTGGAAGAGGTCGTGCAGCAGCGGTCGGAGCGAGTCTGGCGTGACCGCCTGAAGCTCGCGGTACAGATCGAGCGTAGTTGCCTCCTGCCCGGCCTTGTTCTCCAGCAGACTCCGCAGCGCGCCGTTCACCCGCTGTTCGCCCACGTACTCACTGATAGCGTACAGGGCGAACGGACCCTTGCGGTAGCCGGCATACGGGTCCATTGCGCGAAGCAACGGCAGCCCGGTGCGGATTTGCGGCCACGGATAGGGCTCCCGCATGAAGCGCATTAACCGCCGGAGCTGCTCCCGGCCCTTGTCTTTCTTGACGACCTGCATCCCCGAATACCACGCGAGGCTCTCTGACAGGAAGATGGCTCCCTCGGCGAATGCGGGGTGGAGCTGGACGCCCCACCACTGGTGCGCCATCTCGTGCGCCACGACCTCGAACACGACATCGACGCCATGGTCCTGCGGGTTCAGGAGGAAGAAGCCCTCCGAGCCCGTGATGACGCCGCTGCCGTCTACGCCCATGCCCATCCCCAGCCCGGGATGCTCGACGACCTGCAGGAACCGAAATGGGTAGGCACCGAACTGTGCGGTATAGTAGTCCAGTGACGCTCGTGCGCTTTGGAGAAGCCGGTCCAGGTTTTCGCCTTG
>JBBSMO010000525.1:0-2696 GCA_038233155.1 Longimicrobiales bacterium | reverse complement strand
GGGTACGGCGAACACGCTGATTCAGGTCAAAGGCAAAGGCATCGTCCTGAACGAGCCTTCCGTCGTGGCAGTCAACCGCCGCACCGGCAAGGTGATGGCGGTGGGGCTCGAAGCCAAACGCATGCTGGGCCGCACTCCCGAGGGCGTGCTCGCTGTGCGCCCCATGCAGGACGGAGTGATCGCCGATGTGGACATGGCCGAACTGATGCTGCGGCAGTTCCTCGAGATCGTTTCGCCTCGCGGCATGTTTCGCATCAAGCCTAGAGTAGTGGTCGGCGTACCCTCCGGCATCACCGAAATGGAGCGGCGCGCCGTGCGCGCTGCGGTTGCAGCTGCCGGTGCCAAGGAGGTCTACATGATCTCCGAACCGATGGCCGCCGCGATCGGCGTGGGGCTCCCCGTCACGACACCGCGGGGCAGCATGGTAGTGTGCATCGGCGGGGGCACCACCGAAATTGGGGTGATCGCCCTGTCCGGGATCGTTGCAGACGCCTCAATCCGCATCGGCGGCAACGAGTTCGACGAAGCCATCGTCGGCTACATGCGGAAGCAGCACAATCTGCTGATTGGCGAAGCGACCGCGGAAATCATCAAGATTAGCATCGGCTCTGCTTATCCGGTAGATGGCGAGCACGAGACGGATGTGAGCGGGCGAGACCTGGTGAGCGGCATCCCGAAAACCGTGCGGGTGCACTCGGCCGAGATCCGCGATTGCCTGCAGGAGGCGGTGCAGGCCATCATCCGCGCCGTCCGCAGCGCTCTCGAGGTAACGCCCCCCGAACTGTCTTCCGACATTGTGGATGAGGGAATCGTGATGACCGGCGGCGGCGCCCAACTGCGCGGTCTTGCGCATCTGCTCGGCGCCGAAACAGGATTGAAGATTCACCTGGACGACGAGCCGCTCTCGTGTGTGGTTCGTGGTGCCGGCAAGGTGCTGGATGAATGGGGGCAGTTCCGCGGCGTTGTGCTCGAGTAGGCTGCCGGTTGGGCACCGGGCCCGGCTACGCCCGCGATTTCCGCGTCTTCGTGGAGAGGTGCCTCGGCGGGAAGGACCTTCATGTCGCGGGGCGTGGGCAGGCCCATCAATAGGCTGGGCCGACCACAAGTCCGCCGGTTTCGATAGCGCGGTCCCACTTCAAGCCGTAGTCGACTTGCAACCGAGCGGGTTATGTCGGCAGTATCCAGCAGAATCTCGCCCTCGAAGTCGTTGAACTTACCGCGCACGCGGGTCACGAGCATGTGGCGCGCGCTGAAGCCGAAGCCGGCCGCCAGGGCACAGCCGCGCGAGCCCTAGCTTCAGCCGCCTGTTGGTATGCCGCTCGGTACTTCGCGGTACCCTTCCGGGACCTCGAACAACGACGCGGGGAGTGTGGTGGTCTTCACATCCCGCAGCTCCTCGGTCATACTCATCATCACCCGCTGCGCCGGCTGTTCGGCGGGCTCTTCCTCTTTTGGTTCGGCTTTCCTGCCGAACCGGCCCAGCGCCCCGCGCAGCATGCCGCTGGCTGCTTTCTGGGTGAGACTTTCCTCGTCTTTGTCGTCGCCGCCGGAGAGCAACAGGGCTCGGTCGAAGTCGTTGCCGGGCATTACGAAGACAAAGTAAGTGGTGCTCTGCACCGTCATTCCATCCACCTTTGAGGCCTCTGCCGCAGCGCGCGCCATCGCCGGCTTCATCCGCGGGTCCTGCCCGAGCGCCGCGGTGAGTCCGGCGCCGGAACCCGCGGCCATCGCCCCGGCCGCATCCGCATGAAAGCGCTGCAGTGCTTCCGCAGCCGGGATCTGCGATGAGTTCCACATATCGGTGAACAGTACCAGCCGCCCAAGCTCCTGCGAGTCATCGCTATTCTTGGCGCGCGCGTCACCCTGTACGTCCACCGTCATGAAGAAACGCTGGGCGGGATACCCCGCGACTGATTTGGAATCGCCGGGCCGGTCTACGGAAAAGTTGATGTCGAGATCCACGTCCGCCGAGTCCATCGCGATAGTGCCGGAGGTGTTGCTACGGCCTGGCTCGGTTGTCGCCAACGCCGTTTGTAGCCCCCCGGCCAGGTCGCTCCAGTTGATCACCGCGTACGTCTTCGCCCGATGGTTGATCTGCACCATGCGCGCTTGATCATAGTCGAGGATAGTCGAGCTGCCCTCACTGTCGATCCGCATCTTCGAACCTTTCACCGATGTAGTCTGCTCGGTCGTGGTGGCGCCCCCGCCGAGCCGGGCGGCGAGGCTGACCGCTTTCCCGAGCGCGCCCTCGAGGTTCATCGAGTTCACGGTGGTGTACTGCACATCTTGCGTGAGGGCGGTGCCGGGAACTGCAATTACCATCGCGGATGCCGCGAAGACAGCGAGTACCTTGCGCATCTTGTTCTCCTGCTGGGACGAAACCGGACCAAGGGCGATCCGCCAAACGTACGAGCAGGCGGTAGGGAGCAAGCGCGGGGCCAACCCGGCACAACGGAAGATCCGGGTGTGCAATATCCCTGGCAACGCCAGCGGGAACGCGGGGTTTCGGGCAGAGAACCGCCCGCAACGAAGCGGATTGGCCCCCGGCGATGCTGCCCCGCCAGGGGTACGATGGGACACATCCGCCCCAGCCAGAGCGAGTTAGCTGAAACCCGCCAGCATCACCACCGTCAGGTGCAAGGCCACGACTGGTTCAGTTGGCCGCCAGCTTGTTCAGCACCACAGTCACATCAGCC